>NZ_JAAGPG010000119.1:0-19476 GCF_017104665.1 Burkholderia sp. Se-20378
TCACGGTCGAAGCTGCCGTCGACCGTGCCGAACGGGCTGGGGCCGGGCGGGTTGCAGGTGGCGGCGGGCGCGTCGGGCGATACGAACAATCCGGTGCTGTGGGTCAACGCGAACGCGCCGACGCAGAACGTCGACGCGAGCGGCCACGTGAACGTCGACGTGAAGCAGACCGGGCAGAACGCGGTGCTGACGTGGGAGACGATGAACGTCGGCCGGCAGACGACGCTGAACTTCGACCAGTCGGGCGGCACGCAGACGAACGGCGCGAACAACTGGGCCGTGCTGAACCGGATCAACGATCCGAGCGGCAGGCCGAGCCAGATTCTGGGGAACATCACCGCGCAAGGGGCGGTGTACGTGATCAACCGGAACGGGGTGCTGTTCGGCGCCGGGTCGCAGGTGAATGTGCATTCGCTGGTGGCGTCGTCGCTCGACGTGCTGAACATGAACAACTACAACCAGACCCTGCAGAACCGGGTGCCGGTTGTGACGGACAACAGCCTCGCGCAGGATGCGGCGGGGATCGTCGCGAGCAACAAGCAGTTCCTGAGCCTGCCGGCCGGGACGACGGGCGGGCTCGCGTATCCGGAGTCGGGCAGCTCGGGCGGGTTGAACGGCAACAGCCGGCTTCCGAACGAGGTGCTTGGTCTGGGCAACCAGGTCAATCTTACGTCCGCGAGCCAGTATCAACCGTGGGGCGACGTCACCATCGAACAGGGCGCCTCGATTACCACGCACGCGAATGGCAACGCGAGCGATGGCGGCTTCGTGATGATCGCTGCACCGAACGTGACGAACGCAGGGCATATCAAGGCGACGGACGGGCAGGTGGTGCTGGCGGCCGGCGTCGGGGTAAGCCTGCGGCCCAACAGCGGAGCCACGACGAATCCGCAGGTGCTGCTGCCGGAGCTGAGCGGAAAGATCACGCTGCTGGGCCCGAACGGCCAGATGACCGACATCACGCCGGCCGGTACGCTGACCAATACCGGTATCGTCGAGGCCGCGCGCGGCAATGTGAACCTGCTCGGCAGCCGCGTTGCGCAGAACGGCGTGGTGGGCGTGACGACGAGCGTCAATTCGCCCGGCACGATCACGATTTCCACGGTCGACGAATATTCTTCCAACAATCCGACCGGAGCGGCCTATCTCGGGCAGGCGCTTCAGACGACGGACGGCACCGGTGGCGCCAACGACACGCACCGCGCCGGCCTGCTGAGCTTCGGCCCCGATTCGGTGACCACGGTGATGCCGGACGGCAACGGCCAGACGACGCCATCGACGCCCGGCGCGACCTTCACGCCTGGCAGCATCGGCATGACGGCCGGCTCGGTCTGGTTCCAGGGCGGCTCGTTGATCGAGGCACCCGGTTCCAAGGTATCTGTCGCGGCGTTGACGCCCTCTGCATCGGGCGCACAGCCACCGGCCGGCCAGACGGCCGTTCCGGGTCGCATCTATCTCGACAGCGGCGCGACGATCGATGTGTCGGGCCTCGCGAACGTCGAGGTGCCGATCGGGCAGACGCTCGTGACGGTCGACCGTATCGGCCAGAACGAACTCGCCGATTCGCCGCTGCTGCGCAACGGGTTTCTGCTCGGGTACAAGAACCTCGTGTTCGACAGCACGCTGACGGGCACGCGCAGCGACGGCGTGCAATGGGTCGGCAGTCCGATCCTGAACCTGTCGGGTTATGTGAACCTGATTCCGCGCACGGTCGACCAGCTGTTGACCAATGGCGGCTCGATCACGCTGTCGGGCAACGAGGTGATGACCGCGACCGGTTCGTCGATGAACCTGAACGGCGGCTACGTGCATTACGACGGCGGGATCGTCAACACGACGCGACTGGTCGACGCCAACGGCGCGCTCGTGCCGATCGGACAGGCAAGCCCGTACGACACCTACGTCGGCATCGCGGGGCAATTCGTCGAATCGCATCCGCGCTGGGGCGTGACGAAGACGTGGTACAACCCGCTGCTGACGATGGGCGGCTATCAGGGCGACTATATCGTCGGCGGGAATGCCGGCACGCTCGACATCTACGCGCTGCAATCGACGGTGCTCGACGGCGACATCAGCGCTCAGGCGTTCGGCGGTGCGAAGCAGATGCAGGGCAACAGCCTGCCGAGCGGCGGGACATTCAACCTCGGCGCCGATCCGAAGCTCGGCGGCGCCGCGCTGGTGCACCTGACGTCGAACAACAGCGACGTCGCGTCGGGTACTGCGGGCCTGGTCGTGCTGCAGGACAATGCACCGAAGCTCGCCGACATCGCGCCGGGATTCTCGATCGATACGCCGCTCGACAAGACGGCGCTGCAGGCGTTGCCCGCGAACGATCCGCGCAACGTGCTGACGACCACCGTGGTGCCGGTCGCGACGCTGAACAATGGTGGTTTCGCGAACCTGAATGTGACTGAGGACAAGACCGGCGGCAAGGGCATCGTCGTGCCGCAAGGCACGCAACTTGCCCTACAGCCGGGCGGCTCCATTTCGCTCAACAGCGCCCCTCTCGGTGCGGATGTCAACGTAGCCGGCAAGCTGATCGTGCCGTCGGGCACGATTTCGATTACCAGCGGCGGCAACATCATCGTGGGGCCGCAAGCGGTGATCAGTGCCGCGGGCCAATGGGTCAACAACGATGTGCAAACCGCGCCCGGCACAGTGCCGGGAAACAGCCAGTTCATCAATGGCGGCAGCATTGCGTTATCGACCAGCGAGCAGACGGTCGGAAACTCGGGCGACGGCTTCACGGACGCGACGGGGTCGATTTTGCTGCGTCCCGGCAGCCTGCTCGACGTGTCGAGCGGTGGCGAACTGCTGGCGAACGGCCAGTTGCTGATGCAGAACGGCGTGCCGGCCGGGCGCGGCGGCAACGTATCGCTGCAGACCTACACCTCGGTCACCGCACAGTTCGGTCGCCCCGGCGACAACGTTCCCGTGATGCCGACCACACAGCCCACGAATGGCACGATCGCGCTCGGCGGTACGATCGCCAGCGACGGCTTTTCGGGGGGCGGCACGTTGGCGTTGCAGGCGCTCGGTTTCCAGATCGGTGGCGATCCGAAGACCGCCGCCCCCTGGGATGTCTATTTGCCGGAGCGCTTTTTCGCGCAGCAGGGTTTCGGCAAGTATGTGTTGAACGCGTACTACGACGCGACAGTGGCGCCCGGAGCGACGGTCGCGCTCACACAACGTAATCTGATTCCCGACGCGCCTGCGCTTCTGCAAACGGCTACGGGTGCCAACCTGTCGACATCGGGGCTGACGACGTCGGGCCGTCTCGACGACTATCACCGGCAGCCCACGAGTCTCGTGTTGACGGGCGGCAATTACAAGTCATGGATCGCGTCGGCGAATACCGCGCCTTCGTACCCCGGCGTGACGGGAGCCGTCACGCTGTCGTCCGGTGCATCGATTCAGGCGGATGCCGGTGCAGCCATCGGCTTCGGTTCGCCGGCACAGGTCACGGTCCTCGGTTCGATCATCGCGCCCGGCGGCTCAATCACGCTCAGCGCGGATTCGAGTGGCACGTTCGGGCAGACGGGGCAGTACGGCATATTCGTGCCGAGCGACAGCCGCTCGGTCTGGCTCGGCTCGGCCGCGACGCTTGACGCGTCAGGCACCGCGCTCGTGAACCCGCTCGCCGCGCCAGTCAAGATCGGTGCCGCGGCTGTCGTGCCGAACGCCGGCAAGATACTGCCGGGCGGCTCGGTCACGCTGTCGAGCGATGCGGGCTATGTGGTCGCTCAGGCGGGCTCGGAGATCGATGTGTCGGGCACGTCGACCCACTTCGATCAGTTGCAGCCGAACGGCACGTTCGCATCGCAGCCGATGTGGAGCGATGCCGGTTCAATCACGCTGTCCGCCGCGTATGGTCTCTTTGCCGACGCGACGCTCGCCGCGCATGGAGGCGGCACACAGGCGCGGGGCGGCACGCTGACGATTCTGCCGCAGCAGAACAAAGGGTTCCCCGGCGCGACTGCGCTCGTCATCCGGCAAAGTGGTGAGTTGACGCCGGTCGGCCTGGCGCCCGGGCAAAGCCTGGGGACGGCGATCGATCCGACGACCGGGTTGCCGATCGGCCAACCGACCGGCGTTATTCAGTTTGCCGCCGACCGGCTCGGCGGCTCGGGCATCGCGAATCTCGTGCTCGGCAGCGCTGCGCCGTCCAATCTCGCCCAGCCCGTCCCACCGATTGTGTTCGCCGGGAGCGTGAGCCTGAACCTGTCGGAGTCGGTGACGTTGAATAGCGGACGGATCGCCGCGCTTGGCATGGATCAGCTCGCGACACTGCTGTCGACGCCGGCCCAGCAGCCGAGCAACACGTCAACGCCGCCGACGGTGCTCTCGACGCTGCTCGCGCAGCCGCCGCAGCAACCGCTCGGCACGACGGTCGAGATCGATGCGCCGTATGTCGCGTTGAATGGACCGACGATGACGTCGCAGTCGCCGGCGTTCAAACCCGTCGCGACCGTGTCCGGTGCGACGCTCGACGTGAACGCGTCGTTCATCGACCTGAATAACCAGTTTCAACTCAACAATTTCGGCCACGCGAACTTCATCAGCAGCGGAGATATCCGCCTGAGTTCGACGAGCGCCGCTCAGCCACAGACTTCAGGCCTGGCGCCGGGTGTCCTCTACACGCCGGGCGACCTGACGTTCAGGGCGGCGGATCTGTATCCGGCGACCGGCAGCACCTTCGTTGTCGCCGCGGTCGGTCCGACCGATTCGGTCACGGGCAAACCGGTGCCGACGACGATCACGTTCGCGTCGAACGGCATATCGGGCACGCCGCTGTCCGCAGGGGGGACGCTGCTGGTCGATGCGACGAACATCGTGCAGGGCGGCACGGTGCGCGCGCCGTCCGGTACGATCGTGTTTGGCGTGGGCGATCCGTCGAATGCGGCGACGCAGGCCCAGTTTGCCGGGTTGCCGCTTGTCGCGACGGATTCGGTGAAGCTGGCGAACGGCAGTGTGACGTCGGTCTCGAACGGCGGCTCGGTCATTCCGTACGGCACGACGATCGACGGGGTCGAGTGGCAGTTCAATCCGCTTGCCGGCAGCACGGTGCCCGATCTGACGGCGCCGCCCGCGAAATACGTGGGCGTGAACGGCAGCAATGTCGCGCTCGACAAGGGCGCGACGATTGACCTGTCCGGCGGCGGCGACCTGCAGGCCGCCGAATGGGTGCCGGGCACCGGCGGCACGCGCGACGTGCTGTCGCAATACAACGTGAGCTATGCGAGCGGCAAGGGCGCGACGGCCGTACCGGTCAATATCGGGGCCGGCAACGTCTATGCGATCGTGCCGGGCAAGCAATCACCGGTCGCGGCTTATGACCCGATCCTCGCGCAGACGGCACAGCCTTCCACCAATGCAAACGGCACGGCCACGACCGCGACGACGACGATGGGCGTCGGACAGGCGAGCCTGACCGACCCGGTCGGCAAGGCCGTGTATCTGTCGGGCGTGCCGGGGCTCGCGCCCGGCTACTACACGCTGCTGCCGGGCAAGTACGCGACGCTGCCGGGCGCGTATCGCGTCACGGTGTCGAGCACGGCCGGCAATCTCGTGCCGGGCGCGAGCCAGGTGCTGCAGGACGGCACGGTCGTGACGGCCGGCTATTTCGCCGACGCGTTGACGGGCAGCCGAAGCGCGACGCCGACGCTGTTCAACGTGCAGTCGAACAGTGTGTGGCAGCAGTACTCGCAATACACGCTGACAGGCGCGAACGCGTATTTCACGAAGCTCGCCGCGACGAAGGGCAACGTGACGCCGCCGCTGCCGGTGGACGGCGGTCAACTGGTGCTGGCGGCAACGAAGGCGCTGACGCTCGGCGCGACGCTGAATGCGGCCGCCGGCGCGGGTGGCGCGCCGGCCCAGGTCGACATCGCGTCGCAGGACATCCAGATCACCGGTAACGGAAGCGCGGCGCTGCCCGGCTATCTGCAGATCGGCAGCGACGCGCTCGATTCGCTGAACGCGGGCAGCCTGCTGATCGGCGGCACGCGCGCGGCGACGACGAGCGGCGTCTCGATCACGCCGATCGCGAACAGCGTCGTCGTGTCGAACGATGCGAACACGGCGCTGAAGGGCCCCGAGATCCTGCTCGTCACGAAGACCGACGGCAGCGGCACGGATCCGAACGCGGCGAACGGCTTGCGCATCGATGCTGGCGCGTCGATCGCTGCGCAAGGCGATTACCCGGCAGCCAAGGATCAGCCGATCGCGATCGCCGGCGACGGTGCACTGCTGCGCGTGTCGAATGGCGCGATGGCGCCGCTGTCGCGTACCGGCGGCACGGGCAAGGGCTTGCTGGCGGTCGGCGCGGGCGCGACGCTCGCGGGCGGACAGGCGTTGCTGCTCGATTCGTCCGGCGACCTGAAGGTCGATCCGTCCGCCGTGCTGTCGGCCAAGGCGATCACGGCGGACGGTTCCGCGATTACGTTCACCAACGCAGGCGGCGCGTCGGCGGCGAACCTGCCGGGCTTCGTCATCGATCCGGCCGGCCTCGCGCAGTTCGCGAACGCGCAGCAGGTCACGCTGCGCAGCTACGGCGCGATCGGCTTCGTCGGCGATGTGAACGCGACGTTCGGCAACAGCGTCGATCTGAGTGCCGGCACGTTCACGAGCGACGGCGGTCACGTCACGCTGAATGCACAGCAGGTCGCGTTCACGAACGAGATGGGCGCGACGCCCGGCACGGCGACGGCCGGAAACGGCACGTTGACGGTCAACGCGAAAGAGATCGACTTCGGCACGGGCACCAAGGCGGCAAGCGGCTTCGGCTCGGCGGTGATGAACGCGACGGGCGGCATCGTCGGCCAGGGTACCGGCACGTTCGACTTCGGTGCATTGCCGGTGACGCTCAATGCGCCGGTCTACCTCGCCGATACGAGCTCGGCCGCCACCGTGAAGACGACGGGGGCACTGACGCTGAACGGAGCGTCGGGCACGGCATTGAAGCGGGATGCGGTCGGCGGCGCATGGACCTTCATCGGCGGTACCGTGAACGACAACGGTGCGACGATCAGCGCGCCGGCCGGCAACGTGACGCTCGAGGCGACGACCGGCAACCTGACGATCGGCGGTGGATCGACCGTCAGCGCGGCGGGCGTGTCGAAACAGTTTTTCGATGTGACGCGCTATGCGCCTGCCGGATCGATTACGTTGACGGCCGATGCGGGCACCGTCGACGTACAGGCCGGCTCGACGCTCGATTTCTCCGGGGCCAGCGGCGGAGGCGCGGCAGGCAGTCTCTCGCTGTCGGCGCCGCAACAGGTCGTGAACCTGAACGGCACGATCAAGGGCGGCGCGGCGAGCGGTTATGCGGGCGGGTCGTTCTCGCTCAATACGGGCGGCGCGGCGGATCTCGATGCGCTGTCGAAGACGCTGGCATCGAGCGGCGTGAACCAGGCGATCACCGTACACACGAAGACGGGCAACCTGACGCTGTCGCAGGGCAACACGCTGACCGCGCACTCGGTGCTGCTGACGGCCGACGGCGGTTCGGGAAGCTCGGCCGATACGGCGAACGGCAACGTGAACGTGCTCGGAACGATCGACGCGTCCGGCAAGGCGGGCGGCGAGATCGACCTGTACGGCCGCAACGGCGTGGATATCGAAGGATCGCTGCTGGCGCGCGGCTCCGACCCGAAGCAGCGCGGCGGTAAGGTCAACATCGGCACCACTGCCATGTTCGATCCGACGATCGTCGACGCGAACGGCAACTCGATCGCGTACAACGCAACCTATGGTTACGAGAACATCCTGCGTGCGAACGCGGGCGTCATCACGCTCGGTGCGAATGCGCTGATCGATGTGTCGGGCGGGACAGCTGGTGGCTTGTCGGGCGGCACGGTGAATTTCCGCGCGCCGTTGCTCGCCGACAACGGGGTGAAGGTCAACCTGCCGGATACGTTCAACGACGGCAAGGGGATCGTCGGTTCACGTGCGACTTCGCTCGAGGCGTATGCGGTGTGGAGCACGACGGACGCGACGACAGGCGGGAAGCACTTCGACGGAGTCATCGACCCGGCGGGGTGGTATGACAAGAGCGGGCATCTGCTGGCCGGCACATTCACGGCACAAGGGACATCCGGCACGCCGGCGACGTTCTCGTTCGCACCGGATGGTTCCGGCGGCGGCACGCTGACGAACCAGGCGACGGGCGTATCGTCGACTGTTACGCAGGTGCAGCTTCAAGGCGGTGACAAAGACATTGGTTTCGGTGGGCTGAACAACATGTACTTCGCGCCCGCGAGCGGCGGCGCGAATGCGGATCACCAGACCTTCTACGGGTATCAGAACGGCGATGCATCGGCCGCGGCGCCGGGTACGCTGATGGGCTTCGTGCAGCACGGTCTCGATACGCTGGTCGATCCGTTTGCCGGCAAGAACATCGCGAACGCACGCATCGTGCCGGGGATCGAGCTCGACAACCCGAGTTCGGCGATCAACGGCGGTGACATCCAGGTGCTGACGAACTGGAATCTCGGCGCGGGTACGTCGCCGACGAATCTCGCGTTCCGCTTCGACGGGCAGGCGCCGGTCGTGACGCTGCGTGCAGAGAACAACGTGAAGGTGAAGGCGAGCTTGTCAGATGGGTTCTTCCAGATCGCGAACCCGTTGGGCGGAGGGGGGACGATTCCGGTGCCGCCGTTGTCGACGCTGGCAGCAGTAAAGGCAATTTATGATGCGCCAGCCGGATACTATGCGAGTTTGGGCATTGGGCTCTCATATTTTGTAGGCTTTGCCCTAGTGTCGGGGCCGGGTCAACCGGCTGGTGGTACACCGGATGAGATCGCGGAGTACTACGCGCTTTATTCGGCGTATGCGAATTTTTTGGATCAGACACCGACGTTGCAATGGGGAGGGAAAACCTACAGCAATATAGAGAACATCTGGCTGATGCGGGGGAGCAACTCCGGCACGATGCTGCCCGGTCAGCCGGTGGCCCCGATCGCGCCGACCCTAGCCGAGCAGGCATCGAATCCAGGCTCCTATCTGATCTATGTGAATCAGTATCAGAAGTATCTGTCGGAATCGATCCAGTACGTGGTCCAGCACCAGAATCAATTCCCGTTGGTGGTTCCCCTTGCCGCACCGAGCGTTCAGCCTGTATCGGTAATTGCAACAACAACGATCAACGTGCCCGCGTTAACGGACAATTCGCCGGCCCCGACGTCCATTGCGACTATTCCAATTCCGCTTGCGTCGGCTTCGCTGACGGGCGGCTCGAGCAGTTCCTTCCGTGTAGTGGCGGGGGCGGATCTGAACAGCACGAATCCGCTGGCGCTTCAGGCGCGGACTGCAGGAAGCGGATCGAACGACAAGAGCGTGATTTTCGACGGGCATACGACGTTCGTCGACAGCAACGGTCTGGCAATTCTGGCGCCGACGATGATACGCACCGGTACCGGATCGATCGATATCGTGGCTGGCAATGACATCGTGCTGTTCGACAGCAGTTCGATGCAGCCGAACAATCCTGACATAACCGTTCCCGGCGTGATTTACACAGGCGGCGCGCCTGCAGCCGGGGCGCCTGCCGGCACGGGGCTTTCGATCGTTCATGGCCTGAACAACAATCCGGATATTCTGGTCACGACCGCCGTCAATCCGGACTCGGCCGGCGATATTACGATCCATGCGCAAGGCGATATCACGGGCGCGGAGTATCTGACCGACGTGAATGGCACGGTGACCGGGCGGAAAGGCACCAACATCAGCCCATTCTGGTGGCAGTGGATGCAGATCGGCAATCCGACCGGGATGGTTGGGGCGACCAATCCCGTATCGCAGACCGTACAGACGTCGATCAACTTTGGCGCATTCGATCAAGGCGTGTTGAGCGCGGGTGGCAACGTGTCCGTGTCGGCTGGCGGGAATATTTCCGACCTCTCGGTGTCGCTGCCGACCACGTGGTATTTGACCGGCGCCAATACCGACAACCCCACGGTCAATACGGTCGGCGGCGGCAACCTGTCGGTGCGAGCAGGAGGGGACATTCTGAGCGGCGGCTATTTCGTCGCGAAGGGAACCGGAACGATCGCGGCGGGCGGGAGGATCGGGGCGGATATTGCGGTGCCTTCGTCCGTCACCGGCCAGCCTGCCGTCACGATGGATACGCTGCTGGCGACACAGGACGGCGTGCTCGACGTAAGCGCGCGACAAGGCGTCAGCATCGGGCGCGTGTTCGACCCGTCGTATGCGCAGAGCGATGCGCTGTTGAATGCGTATAAGCAGCAGGCCGACATGAAGGGCTATTCGTCGACGTCCGCCGTCAATATCGTGTCGACGACGGGTGATGTCGCGATCGGCACGCTCTCGGCAGTCAGCCTGATCGGCGGTGGAGCGCACAATGCGGATGTGCCAGGGGTGAACGATTTGTCGTCCGTCCTGCCGGCGTCGGTAAACCTGACTGCGCTTTCCGGCGGCATCACGGTGGCGGCGAGCGGCGTGCTCTATCCGTCGGCGTTCGGAGACCTGAGTCTGATTGCCGATCAGTCCGTCAATCTGTCGAGTGTCAACGGATTGATTGTCAGCGGGTTTCCTGCGTTCGGCATGCTCGACGTCGACCCGTCCGCGATGCCGTCACCGGCCAAGCCGAATGTTCTCGTCGCGAATCCGACGATTGCATCGGCGGCGGCGCATGATCCGGTTGCCCTGCATGGCGACGATACCGTACCGGCGCGAATCTACAGTCTGAACGGCGATATCGTCGACGGCGCCCTGCAGACGACCGGTGTTGCCACCGGTTTCTACGGAAATCTGGTGCCCGTTGCGATAGACAAGCCCGCTTTGGTTCAGGCGGGGCGTGACATCGTGAACCTGTCGTTCTTCGGACAAAACCTGCGCAAGTCGGATGTGACGCGCATCGTCGCAGGGCGAGACATTTACGATACGCCACTCATTCAATCAACGAATGCCGTCATACCGGCGCTGGTGCTCAGTGGTCCGGGGACATTCGACGTCGAGGCTGGCAGGAATATCGGGCCACTGACGAGTCAGGCTCAAGCCTACGCGAGCCTGGGCGACGGAAGTTATCCTCGGCAGGGGGCTGCGACGGGGATTGATGCAATCGGGAATGCAAACAACCCGTACTTGCCGCACGAAAGCGCGAGCGTCAATGTGTTTTCTGGCGTCGGGCCGGGCATCGACACCGCGTCGTTTAATTCGACGTATGTCGATCAGGCAAAGTCCGGACCGGGGGTATCCAGCGCGACGCCCGCACTCGTCACGTTCATGGAGCAATACGAGGCGGGGCTCACGGTCGACACGGGGCTGGTCAACGATCAGCCGGCGATCAAGCCATTGAGCGCGGATGAGGCCTGGTCGAAATTCAAGGCATTGCCGCAGTATGTCCAGCAGCTCTTTGCGGAGCAGGTTCTGTTCAAGGTTCTGACGAGCGTCGGCGAGGACTACAACAACCCCGCCAGTCCGTACTATCAGAAATATGCACGCGGCTACGAGGCGCTCAATACGATGTTTCCGGCTTCGCTGGGCTACACCGCCAACAATCTCGGTGGCGGCAGCAACGGTGCGAACAAGCTGGCCGATACGGGCGACCTGGACATTCGCAGCACGACCATCCAGACCCAGCAGGGCGGCAACGTATCGATCCTCGGCCCGGGCGGGCAGGCGCTGGTCGGCAGTACATCCGCACCGCCGCAGATCGTCAACGCTGCCGGCCGGACGATTGCCGGTCCCGGAACGATGGGGATTCTCACGCTCGAGCAGGGTGACATCGACATCTTTACCGACCGCAGCGTGTTGCTGGCCCAGAGCCGGATCTTCACCGAGCAGGGCGGCGACATGACGATCTGGAGCTCGAACGGCGACATCAACGCGGGCAAGGGTGCGAAGTCGTCAGCCAGTACGCCCGCGCCGCAGTACGTGTGCGATGCGAACCATTACTGTACGGTCGACGCGCGCGGCCAGGTCACGGGCGCGGGCATTGCGACGCTGCAAAGCGTGCCGGGTGTGCCGATCGGCACGATCAACCTGATCGCGCCTCGCGGCACGGTCGATGCGGGTGATGCAGGGATTCGCGCGGGCAACCTGAACGTCGCGGCGCTGCGCGTGGTGAATGCCGACAACATCCAGGTAACCGGCAAAGCGAGTGGCATCCCGCTCGTGCAGGCGGTGAACACCGGCGCATTGACGGCCGCGAGTGCGGCTGCGTCGGCGGCGACGCAGGTGGCGCAGGACATCGCGAAGAACAACGCGTCCGGTGGAGCCGTACGGCGCTGGACAATCTCGGTTCAGGTCGAGGGTTTTGGCGATGCGGGTGGTGACGGCGGTAAAAAGCACAAGCAGCAGGTCGGCTACGATTCGTCAAACGCGGTGTCGATTCTTGGTTTCGGTCAACCCGGAGCCACGCAACGTGCCACGTTGACATCGGAGGAGCGTAACAGGTTGGGCAAGATCTGATTGAGCGAAGCTTGGCGCGACGCGAGCTGCCGATAATATCGGCGCTCGCGTTTTTTTATTCAGGCGCTGCATGGATCGTTCGATCAGAGGGGGATGCGTGTCTCCCGCGACCAGGATCCTTGCGGTTCGATGAGCGGAATGGCGCAATCTGAATCGACCGCTCGTTCGGTATCGTGGGGCGATGAGGCCTCTCCGATTGCAATGAAATGGACCAGGAAGTTGCAGACCGCTCGATGAACAGGGTGATGGCTATCAAATAAAACTGCGCCCCTGGTATCCCAGGGGCGCAGCGGTCTGGATCTCTGTAGTCAGCGTGTCGACGACTTAGCGGCCGACCACCGTGCCCGTGCAGACGCTCGCGTTGCCGATGTCGAGGTTGAAGCCGCTCGTGTTGCTCAGGAAGTCAGCGGAAATCGCCGTCTGGAAGTTCGACGGAACGGTGTCGAAGCCGTTGCCATGAACGATCGACGCGAAGCCGGCATTCGTGTAGTGGCTGTTCAGGAAGTCATGAACTGCCGTCTTGACGGTTGCATCCGCGTAGCACTGGCTCAGGATGATCTGGCTCGTACCCGAAACCGGATAGCCCGAAGCCGGGTTACCGGCAGCGGGCACCCAGGCTGCCGGGTTGCCGGCCGTGAGCTTGCCCGGGGGCGTAACCGTACCGAGCGCGGTCGTCGCATTCGCATACGTCGGCGCATAGTAGGCGCCATTTGCCTTGTTCACCAGGCTTGCCACCGGCAGTTGCAGCGCGCCGACCGGCGTCACGACCGTGCTCGACGGGGCGAGGAACGTGTTCGTGTAATCCGGGCTCAGGTATGCAACGGCGGCACCGGTGGAGGACGACAGCGCAGTGCGCACGCCGCTGCTACCCGAAGCGCCAGTGAAGTTCGACGGCACGACGCCGCCCGGGAACGAAGCCGTGAACGTCAGCGAGTCGGCGAACGTCACGCCCGTGGCCGTGTTGGCGGTCGAGCAGACGGCAGCCAGGTGGCGGGTCAGCAGTTCGGTCGTGCCGCTGCCGTCCGTGCGGTAGATAACCTTGATCGGCGCGTTCGTCGTGTAGGCTGCGGTCGTTTCCGGGTTGATGACCTGGTTCCAGTTCGTCAGCTTGCCCGAGAAGATGCCGCACAGATCGTCGTCGTTCAGCGCGATGCTGTGCGCTTGACCCGGCGTCGTTTGCGGCGTCGTCGTGCTCGTCACGGCCGGGCCGTTGACGACCGGCACCGTGATCGGCGTGACGATGTACGGGATCTGGATCAGCGGGCCGTTGGTCGCGCCGAGGCCGGCCTTGTACGACGTGAGTTGGGCGGTCGACAGGGCCGCATCGCTGTTCGCGAAGTGGACCGTGCCCGTGACCGTCGAGCCGAAGTACGTCGGCTGGTTGTTCAGGAACGCGTTTTGACCGGCGCCCGAGCCAACCGAGAAATACGTGAACGAGCCTTGGCCCGTACCGAACAGGCCGATTTCGGTCGCGGAGTTGCCGATCGCGCCGATGGTCGGAGCGACGAGCGACGAACCGCCGCCTTGCACGTTCGGCGAGGCCATTGCGGCCGTGGCGCCCAGACCGGTAACAACGAGAGCGAGGACTTGACAGATCTTGCGCTTGCTGGATTTCATGAGAAATTTCCTTGGACGAAGATAAACGGGAACCCCTGCTACTGCGGTTGGAATGCTTGTAGACCGCCGGGTAAATGTAGGGGGAAATACGAATGACGCGTGTGAATTTTTCATAACGAATGGTGCGTAACATTTTTATCGAATAAGCCATTGCGTTATTCGGATTGGTAAAGCGGGGATTGGAGCGTTATTTGGCACCTGCCGGAGCGTTCAGATACTGGGATTCGGCGCAGGGCCGTTCCGGCGGAACGAGCGCCAGAGCCGCCAGAGCCCTAATCACACATGGCGCCGACCGCCGACGTCGCACGCGAGCTCGCGCGGTGCTATCCCAACTTCAAGACGGTTTTGTGGCGGATGTTACGGAACATTCCGCGCGTCGATGAATATCCTATCCCTCGATATATTCCTTCCATTGACTACGCTAATCCATAAATGGAAGGCCAGCAAAGTATCGTGTATTTAATGTGTGACGGATCAATCGCGGCAAAAAATTGAAATCGTTTTTAAGTTATAAGAATAACGACTCAACGTAATAAAGCCCGCCAAAAAAGGTAGCCCAACATCCGTCACAAATTTGCGCCGGTTTGCTCCGTAGTCTTCCCCAGCGACTCCGTCCGGCAAGCTGCGCGACGTCATCGAAAGCAGTCGCGCCCGTGACAGGAGAGAACCGGCATGTCGGCATTCCGCTACGAAGCGATCGATCCCACCGGCCGCACGCTGAAAGGCGTGCTCGAAGCCGACAGCGCACGCGCAGGCCGCAGCCATCTGCGCACGCAAGGTCTCACGCCGCTGATCGTCGAGCTGGCCGCGCAACGCCTGCACGGCGAACGTCATCAACGCCTGTCGCTCGGCCGCAAGCTGTCGCAGCGCGAGCAGGCGATCATCACGCGCCAGCTCGCGAGCCTGCTGGTCGCAGGGCTGCCGCTCGACGAATCGCTGTCGGTGTTGAGCGAACAGGCCGAGCGCGACTACGTGCGCGAGCTGATGGCGTCGATCCGCGCGGAAGTCGTCGGCGGCCATTCGTTCGCGAACGCATTGAGCCAGCATCCGCGCGATTTCCCGGAGATCTATCGCGCGCTCGTCGCGGCCGGCGAGCACACCGGCAAGCTCGGCATCGTGCTGTCGCGCCTGGCCGACTACATCGAACAAAGCAACGCACTGAAGCAGAAGATCCTGCTGGCGTTTACGTACCCGGGCATCGTCACGCTGATCGCGTTCGGCATCGTCACGTTCCTGCTGAGCTACGTGGTGCCGCAGGTTGCGAACGTGTTTACCAGCACGAAGCAGCAGCTGCCGACGCTGACGGTGGTGATGCTCGCGCTGTCGGACTTCGTGCGGCATTGGTGGTGGGCGTCGCTCGCGGCGGCGGCCGTGCTCGTTTATGCGATTCGCAAGGTGCTGTCGCGCGATGCGCCGCGGCTCAGGTTCGACACGTGGCTGTTGACCACGCCGCTGGCAGGCAAGCTCGTACGCGGCTACAACACGGTGCGCTTCGCGAGCACGCTCGGCATTCTCACCGCGGCCGGCGTGCCGATCCTGCGCGCGCTGCAGGCGGCCGGCGAGACGTTGTCGAATCGCGCGATGCGCGCGAACGTCGACGATGCGATCGTGCGCGTGCGCGAAGGCTCGGCACTGTCACGCGCGCTGGCGCATACGAAGACGTTTCCGCCGGTGCTCGTGCACCTGATTCGCTCGGGCGAGGCGACGGGCGACGTGACGACGATGCTCGATCGCGCATCCGAAGGCGAATCGCGCGAGCTGGAGCGCCGCACGATGTTCCTGACGAGCCTGCTCGAGCCTCTGCTGATCCTCGCGATGGGCGGCGTGGTGCTCGTGATCGTGCTGGCGGTGATGATGCCGATCATCGAGCTGAACAACATGGTGCAGTGATGCGCGGTTCAGCGCACGTATGCGTTGGCCTTCTCCGTGGCGGGCAGCGCGATCTCGCGTTGCAGGCCGTGGCGGTCGACGACGATCGAGCGCGCGCGAACCTCGGCCAGTTTCGCGGCTTCGCCGATCGCCGCGCCGAGCGACACGACGCGCGAGGCTTCGCCGCCGACGCTGACGATCGCGGCCGCACGGCGCGCGTCGAAAGCGAGCACGCCGAGCAGCTGGATGGCATCGCGGCTGTCGTCGGGTTTCGCACCGAACAGCCGCGCGGCGGCGGCAACGTCGATCGGCGCGGGTGGCGGTGCAAGCGCCGCGACCGGCGCATCGGCAGCGCTCAGCACGCGCACGGCCCACAGCGACACGGTAATGAGCGCGGCCGCGGCAGCAAGCGTCGCGACGAGTGGAACGAGATCGGCGCGGGATGGCGCAATGCGAAGCAGGTCGAGCGGTTTCATGGCGGCAGGTCGGTGCGATGAACAGAAGATGTTTTCCATTCTTTGTTGCGAGGGTGAATGCATGATGACGGGGCCCAACGAAACCCGAACGCGGTACGCCGACCATGTGGGACGGCACACGCAACGTGGCTTCACGCTGATCGAGATCATGGTGGTGGTCGCGATCCTCGGGATTCTCGCGGCGCTGATCGTGCCGAAGATCATGAGTCGTCCGGACGAGGCACGTCGCATCGCCGCGAAGCAGGACATCGGCACGATGATGCAGTCGCTGAACCTGTATCGCCTCGACAACGGCCGCTATCCGTCGCAGGAGCAGGGGCTGACCGCGCTGGTCCAGAAGCCGGCCGCCGATCCGGTGCCGAACAACTGGAAGGACGGCGGCTATCTGGAGCGGTTGCCGAAGGATCCGTGGGGCAACCCGTATCAATACCTGAACCCGGGCGCGCACGGCGCGATCGACGTGTTCAGCTACGGCGCGGACGGCAAACCGGGCGGCGAGGGGAACGATGCGGACATCGGCTCGTGGCAGTGACGGAAGGCCCGGCGTGAACAGGCGGGTACGGCACTCGCGTGCCGGGCGTCGTACGGCGGCGGGCTTCACGCTGCTGGAGATGCTCGTCGTGCTCGTGATCGTGGGGCTGCTGGTCGCGGTCGTGACGCTCGCGCCGTCTCGCAATCGCCGCACCGATCTGGCGGAGGAGGCACAGCGCCTGGCGAACCTGCTCGAATCGGCCGGCGACGAAGCGCAGGTGCGGTCGATCCCGATCGCATGGCAGACGGTCGGCGGAGGCTATCGCTTCGTGCAGCGCACCGAAAGCGGCGCGTGGGCGCCGATGACCGACGACCTGTATCGCGCACGCCGCTGGGGCACCGAAGTGACGGGCGTGTCGGTGCGATACACCGGCGGCGGCGAAGTGCCGTCGCGCCTCGTGCTCGGCAGTGAAGGCATCGACGTGCCGGTGACGATCACGCTGTGGTCCGGCGACGTGCGGATGGCCGTCGTCGGCACGGGCATCGGCAACTTCGTCGTGCGCCGGCCGTGAGCAACGCTCGGCGCCTGGCACGCCCGCAAGGCGAGCACGCGCGGCGATTGAATCGCATCGCTGCACGCTTCACCTGACTGTCATAGTGCCCGCTCACAATCTGACGTTCGTTTGCTGCGGAACCGCTCACGGGGGTGCGCGTTTCGCCGGCAACGTGCAACTCCACTTCCGTCCAGGGATTCATGACTCGTTCACGGGCGCCGACCGGTGTCCTGGCGCTCGTTGCGTGGCTGGCGTTCGTCGTGCCGTGCATGCACGGCATACACGCGCAGGAGACCGGTTCCATCGTCCGCCAGCCGGGCCGCGCGGTGCGTTTCGATCTGCCCGCGCAGCCGCTCGCGAAGACCTTGCAGGACTTCGCGCGGCTCACCGAGCTGATCGTGCTGGCGCCGGCGCCGCTGCTCGACGGGCGCACGAGTGCGCCGGTCCAGGGCGAATTCGCGCCGCGCGACGCGCTCGAGCGGATGCTGGCCGGAACGGGGTTGCGTGCGGAATTCTCGCGCCCGGACGAAGCGATCATCGTCGCGCAACCGGCTGCCGAGCAGGCGCCCGCGACGGCCGACACGCCGGCGGATGCGGCCTTGCCGATCGACGGGATCGGCGATTCCGGCGATCGGCGCGCGTTCGCGGGCCTGCTGCAGGCGCATCTGATCGATGCGCTCTGCGCGCAGCCGGGAGCGGTGCCGGGCAGCTATCGACTCGTCGCGCAGGTGCGCATCGACAACAGGGGGGCGGTGGTGGCGGTCAACATGGTGGCATCGAGCGGTTCGGCCGCCCGCGACGCGGCGGTAATGCGCGCGCTGCGCGCATTGAAGCTGGACGACGCGCCGCCGGCAGACCTGCCGCAGCCGGTCACGATCCTGCTGCGGCCAGCCGGCAACGGCGTGCATTTCCGCTGTCCGGCGCCGCAGCCGGCCGTCCGGGGCTAGGCCGTCATGTCCGACAGCAACCGCTCCGGGCTCCGGAATCTGCTGGCGACGCGCTACGCGTACCTCGTCAGGCGCCTCGAGCGCGTGACCGGGTCGAAGGACGGCGCCGCCGACGCGCTGCACGAAACCTGGCTGCGTCTCGAGAACGCGAACGTCTCCACGCAGGTGACGAACGCGGACGCCTATATACTCGGGATGGCGAACAATGTCGCGATCGACCAGCATCGCCGCGAACGCCGGCATCTGCACGACGACGATGTCGAGACGCTGCTCGAGATGCCCGACGAACTGGCCGATCCCGAGCGCATCGTCGCGGCGCGCCGCAAGGTCGAGACATTGAAGGACGTGCTGCGCGGCCTGCCGCCGCGGCGCCGCGCGATCCTGCTGGCCGCCCGCGTGGACGGCCTGCTGAACCGCGAGATCGCCGAGCATTTCGGCATTTCGCTGCGGCTCGTGGAAAGCGAGCTGAGTGCGGCAATGAAGTACTGCCTGCAGCGCATGCAGGAAGACGGCGATCCGTACACGGGCACGCGAGGCGGCCCGCGTAAATTTTGAGCATCAGGACGATGACGAAAGCCCAGGCCGAACCTGCCCACGACGAACTCGACGAAGCGAGTGCGTGGCTGCTGCGTCTGCGCTCGGGAGACGCGAGCCAGGCCGAAGCCGATGCGTTCGAGCGCTGGTGCGCCGATCGTCCGCAAGCCGCCGATCTGCTGCGCGATACCTGGAGCTCGCTGCGTACGGCGGCGACCGAACTCGCGCACGAGGAACGCGCGGCCGCTGCCTGGGCAAACGTTGCAAAGCGCGAGCGCACGATGCGCACCGGGCGGCGCGCGTTCATCGGCTTTGCAGTCGCGGCCGGCGCGTCGTGGCTTGCCGTGCGCCCGCCGATGCAGTTGTGGCCGTCGCTCGGTGATCTCGCGGCCGATTACCACACGGGCACCGGCGAGCAGCGCAGCGTTGCGCTGTCGTCGCGCGTGACGGTGGAGCTGAATACGCAGACGCGTCTGGACGTACTGGCCGCGAGCGATGCCGCGCACGGCGTCGAAGTCGTCGCCGGCGAGGCGGAGATCGACGCGGCCGCGCCGCCGGCCGACCGCGCGACGCCGA
>NZ_JAAGPG010001192.1:0-633 GCF_017104665.1 Burkholderia sp. Se-20378
TCGCGGCGTTCGGATGGCGCATCGCGTTCGCGGGCATCACGCTCGCGGCGCTCGTGCTGATCGGCTGGATCCGCTGGCGCGTGCCCGACTATCCGGGGCAGCAGGCCGGTGCGCGCGAGCCGGTGCTCGGCGTGATGACGCTGCCCGGCGTGCGGCCGGTGCTGACCGTGATGTTCGCGTACGTGCTTGCGCACAACATGCTGTACACCTACGTCGCGCCGTTTCTCGCGGGCGTGCGGATGGGCGCGCAGGTCGATGCGGTGCTGCTCGTGTTCGGTGTTGCGTCGCTGGTCGGCATCGCGCTGACGGGCGCCTGGATCGGCGCTGCGCAGCGACGCCTGACGCTCGTCAGCATCGCGCTGTTCGCGATCGCGGCGGCGATGCTTGGCGCCGGTTCAGGAATGGCGATCGTCTATGCGGGCGTCGCGCTGTGGGGGCTTGCGTTCGGCGGTGCGCCTACGCTGTTCCAGACGGCCACCGCGAACGCGGCAGGGGAGGCGGCCGACGTCGCGCAGTCGATGCTCGTGACGGTGTGGAATCTCGCGATCGCGGGCGGCGGCATCGCAGGCGGGATGCTGCTCGGCGCAACGGGCGCCGGTGCGATTCCGTGGGTGCTCGTCGCGCTGCTGGCAG
>NZ_JAAGPG010001193.1:0-774 GCF_017104665.1 Burkholderia sp. Se-20378
CGCGTGAGCGTGGCCCGCAGCATGTCCCGCAGCTTGCGTTCGAGCGCGCCGCGTTCGAGCCGCAGCACGAGGTTGCGGCAATCGGGGCTCGTGCTCAGGCGGCTCGCGAGCGCGGGCGACGACACGGTCAGCTCGCCGGGGCCGGCGCGCGCGACGACGCTGCCGGCCTGTAGCTCGCATGCGCCGGCGAGCGTCAGCCTGAACAGGAAGTGTTCGGCATCGTCGCCGAAATCGATGCGGGTTTCGCGGCCGTAGCAGAGTTCGAGCAGTGCGCCGTGATGCAGCGGCACTTCGTACAGCTCCGCATGAAACGGATCGAGGCCGCGTGCAGCCATCCGGTGCGGCCCGAGCCGGTGCGCGACCGCGCGTTCGACTTCGTCGGGGGCGTGCAGCGTGCCGAGCCGGTTCGGCGCATGGCGGGACAGGGCGATATCCATTCACGGACCTCGTAGCGGATGCGGGGGCGCGGCGACATGTGCAGCGCCGCGATTGCGTTGCGCGAACGGGCGTGCCGTTGCGCGTTTTGAAGCGACGCGGCGGGAGCGGCCGCGTAGTCTCGGAGACACTCAATCACCGGGAGAAGACGATGAAGGTATGTGTTCTGGGCGGCGGCCACGGCTGCCATGCGGCGGCGATCGACCTGCTCGAGAAGGGCCATGACGTGACGTGGTGGCGGCGCGACCGCGAGCCGCATGCGCGGCTGCGCGAGCTCGGCGTGCTGAACGTGACCGACTATCGCGGCAAGCGTGCGGTGCCGCTCGGCGATGCACCGGG
>NZ_JAAGPG010001194.1:0-738 GCF_017104665.1 Burkholderia sp. Se-20378
GCTTCGGCTGCCGCGCCCGCGTCCGTGCCCTCATCCGCGCTTTGCCCGCGCCGCACCCAGATCTGCGCGAGGCCCATTTCCTCGAGCGCCGCTTCAGCCCATGCCATGCGCGTCCCCTTCGTCCTTGTTCAGCGTCAGACGCATCACGATCGCGTCCTCCCGGCTGCGATGCTTCGCCGGGTAATAATTCTTGCGCCGGCCGATCGTCAAGAAGCCGAAACGCTCGTACAGATGAATCGCGCGCGGATTGGACGGCCGCACCTCGAGCAGCACACCGTCGAGCCCTTCCGCGCGCGAAATGCGCACGGCCTCGCGCAGCAGCGCCAGGCCCGCGCCCGCGCACTGCGCGGCCGGCGCGACGCACAGGTTCAGCAGGTGCATCTCGTCGACCACGGGCATCAGCACGCAATAGCCGATCAACGAACCCGTTACGTGCCGCAGGCACACGCCCAGATAACCGTTGCGCAACGAATCCTCGAAGTTGCCGCGGCTCCACGGGAATTCGTACGCGACGTGCTCGATCGCGACGACCTCGTCGAGATCGGCATCCGTCATCGGCGCCAGATAGCGGTCGCTCAGCAGTACACCCGTCATCCCTTCGCTCCGCCCGTCTGCGCGGCCCGTGCCGCGACGCGCTCGGCGGTGGTCTGCGCGACCTTGTCGCGCACGTACTCCGGCGCGGCCTGATCGGCCGGCACCGTGCGGCCTGCACGGAACGCGCGCAGGGCGGCATGGGCG
>NZ_JAAGPG010001195.1:0-833 GCF_017104665.1 Burkholderia sp. Se-20378
TCACGTTCTCGTCGCTGACGAGCCTGCGCGGCCTGCCGTATCGCGTCGTCTGCCTGCTCGGGATGGACGATGGCGTGCTGCCGAGCCTCGCGCGTGCCGATGAATTCGACCTGATGGCCGTGTTGCCGAAGCTCGGCGACCGGCAGCGCCGCGACGACGAGCGCAACCTGTTTCTCGACCTGCTGCTGGCTGCGCGCGACCGGTTGATGATTGCGTACACGGGCCGCAGCATTCGCGACAACGCGCCGCTGCCGCCCGCCGCACTCGTCGACGAACTGCTCGACCACCTCGCACTCGTCACGGCCGGGCCCGACGCGCCGCCGGACGCGGTCGAGGCCGCGCGGCGCGCATTCGTCGTCGAGCATCCGCTGCAACCGTTCGCGGCCGCGTATTTCCAGCCCGGCAGCGAACTCGTTTCCTACGACGCCGAGCGTGCGACGCTTGCGACGCTGCTGGCGGCCGAAGCGTTGCGCGACGGGCCGCGCGAGCTGCCGTTCTTCGCGCAGCCGCTGCCGGCCGAACCGGTCGAGCCTGTCGCATTCAGCGAATTCGAACGTTTCTGGCGGCATCCCGCGCGTGCGCTGCTGCGCGGGCGGCTCGGCATCGTGCTCGCCGACGCGCAGGCCGAACTGCTCGACACCGAGCCGTTCGCGCTCGATTTCGCCGGCAGCGATGCGCTCGCCGAGCGCGTGCTGCCGCTGCTGATCGAATCGGACGAGGGCGGCGTGCACGATCACGCACTGCGCATTGCGGACGCGAGCCCCGAACTGCCGGGCGGCGCGACGGGCGCCGTGTGGCGCGACCAGGCGCTTGGCTCGATGACGCAGCTCGCG
>NZ_JAAGPG010001196.1:0-665 GCF_017104665.1 Burkholderia sp. Se-20378
TGCGTTGGCTCCCGCTGCGCGCATCGCGGCGGCCGCGCACGCGCTGGCACACTGGCGACATTCGCCGTCCGGCGAACCGGTCGACAAGCTGACGCCGATCGGCGTCGCCGTCGCCGGCCTCATCGAGGATGCGCGTGTCGAAGCGCTGCTCGCACGCACATGGCCGGGGCTCGCGACCTTCTGGGCGCCCGCGTTCGCACCGATCGACCGTGAAGGGCTCACGTTCGGCCGCCTGTGCGCGCGGCTGGCGAAAGCGCTGTTCGATCCGTCGTATCGCGACGGCAACCCGTGGGTCGACAAGGGCGTGCAACTGTTCAACGAACATCGCGACACGCTCGACGACTACCGCGCGTTCCGCACGATCGCATCGCGGCTCGCGAACGATCTCGGCCAGATGCGCGTGCGTTTCGAGCCCGACGACGGCGCATGGCTGCCCTATCGCGACGACAACGCGTGGCTGTGGGCGCAGCCGGCCGCCGTCGCAGCCGAACAGGCAGGCAGCGAAGGCGTCGAGATGTCGGCGTCGACCGGCGGCCACAGCGACGAACCCGACGACGAACCGCCGCCCGCGCCCGATGCGCCGCGCTATCCCGAGTGGAATTGCCACACGCAGCGCGAACGTCGCGACTGGACGACGATCGTCGAACGCGCGCCGGCCACGTCGG
>NZ_JAAGPG010001197.1:0-897 GCF_017104665.1 Burkholderia sp. Se-20378
CCGCGCAGGCCGCGGCCGAGCCCGGCGCAGTATCCGGCGGCAACGCGCCGCGGCGCGCGACCGCGCGCTTCATGCTGTCGCACCCGGCGCACATCGTGTCGCTCGGCTTCGGCAGCGGGCTCGCGCCGATCATGCCCGGCACGTTCGGCTCGCTGTTCGGCTGGCTCTCGTTCGTCGTGCTCAACCGCTACCTGACGGTGCCCGAATGGTGGGCGCTGATCGCGGTCGGCTTCGTGGCGGGCACGTGGCTCACCGGTTTCACCGCGAGGAAGATGGGCTCGGCCGATCCGGGCGCCGTCGTCTGGGACGAGATCGTCGCGATCTGGCTCGTGATGCTGTTCGTCACGCCCGCGACCTTCATCGGCCAGCTGTGGGCGTTCGTCGCGTTCCGCTTCTTCGACATGCTCAAGCCGCCGCCGATCCGCTATTTCGACCGCCGCCTGAAAGGCGGGCTCGGCATCATGGTCGACGACCTGGTCGCCGCGTTCATGACGCTGCTCGTGATCGCCCTGTGGCGCTCCGTCGTCGGCTGACCGATTTCCCGACTCCCGTTTCCCGACGCGCATGCCAACCGATTCCGTCGTCCATCAGCTTGCGATCCGCGCAGGCAACAAGTTGCGTGACGAGCACCTGGCGCTCGCCACCGCCGAATCCTGCACCGGCGGCATGATCGCCGCCGCGATCACCGACATCTCCGGCAGCAGCCAATGGTTCGAGCGCGGCTTCGTCACGTACTCGAACCAGGCCAAGATCGAGATGATCGGCGTGCCGCCCGATCTGATCGACAAGCACGGCGCCGTCAGCGAGCCCGTCGCGCGCGCGATGGCCGAAGGCGCGCTGCGCAACAGCCGCGCGCAGGTCGCGCTGTCCGTCACCGGCATCGCCGGCCCGGCCGGC
>NZ_JAAGPG010001198.1:0-715 GCF_017104665.1 Burkholderia sp. Se-20378
TCCCGGCTGCAACGCGACGCGCAAGCGCCAGCGCTGCTCGCCGTAATGGCACCGGCCGCTCTCGACCCAGCGAATCAGCAGCGCATTGTCGTCGGCCTCCAGCACCGTGACGAACAGTTGCGGGCGCAACGGCGAGACGGCCGCTGCGGTGTGCTCGGGAACCGGCGCCCGGCCGATCGTCACGAGCGGATGCGCGACGCCGCCACGCGGCGGCATCGCATCGTCTTCGACCCATGCCGGTGCATCGCACGGCACGTCTTCTTCGCAAATCAGGCTTTCCATGGTGTTGAGCATGCTTGACGGATTTCCGTGCAGGTTGAACGGCGCCGCGCTCAGCGCCGGCCCATCGGTTCGCGCAGCAGCGACAGGCCGATCGCCGCGCCGGTGACGGCGGCCGCGAGCATCAGCCCGATGCCGCCCGACCAGCCGAACGCACCGACGATCGCGCCGATCGCCAGCGGCCCGATCACCTGTCCGAGATAGTTGCCCTGCACGACCCAGCCGATGCTGAGCGGCGCCAGCGACGGCGTCGGTGCGGAGCCCGGCGCACACGCGAGAATCGTCGCGGGCAGCATCCCCGCGATCGCCGAGAACGCAAAGCCCAGCGCGACCGCGAGCGGCGCGGGCGTAGCCGCGCTGAAGAGCCCCGCGCCGGCCACGCCGATCGCGACCGACGTCGCGGCCAGCACGATCCCGGGCCGTGCGCCGCGCGACA
>NZ_JAAGPG010001199.1:0-885 GCF_017104665.1 Burkholderia sp. Se-20378
CCGCCCGAACGCGCCCACCACGGCCGCCCAGCCCGCCAGCGAGCCGGCGAAGGTGCCGTCGAGGCGGAGCGCGAGCGCCGCGCCGATCGCGAGCCACGGCACGGTAAACGTAATGAACAGGAACGCGAAGCCAGCCGGGTTCAGCGAACGGATCGTGCGCAGCCAGCGCGTCTCGCGGTGCCACAGCGGCCCGAACGACGGCTCGATCACGTCGGTCGCGACCTCGACCTCCGACAGCACGGTGCGTCGCCCGAGGCGGCGCGGCAGCTCGGCCAGCCAGAAATCGTCGGCCAGTTCGTCCTTCAGCGCGGGAAAGCCGCCGATCCGGTCGAGCGTGTCGCGCGTCAGCGCGAGCGTCGCGCCAAAGCCGAAGCGGCTCGAACGGCCAAGGTGCGTGATCCGGACCGACGGTGCGAACCATGCGTCGACGAACTGCGCACCGATCCGCGTCCAGAACCCGCCGACGCTGCGCGCATGATACAGGCACGTGACGACACCGACCGACACGTCGGCGAGCGGCGCCGTCACGCGCTCCAGATAGTCGGGCTTCACCGCGATGTCGCTGTCCGCGATCACGATGCGGCCGTACTTCGCACGCTCGGCGAGGTTGATCAGGTTGCTGACCTTCAGGTTCTTGCCGTGCACGCGCGCGTCGATCACGAGCGTGATGTCGCACTCGGGATAATCGGCGCGCAGCCGTTCGACCACGGCGATGGCCGGATCGGCCGCCGACGCGACGCCGAACAGCACTTCATACCGCGGATGACGCTGCTCGCAGAACGTCGCGAGGTTTTCGTACAGGTGCGGCTCCGCGCCGCACAGCGGCTTGAGCACGCTGACCGGCTCGAAGCCGTCGCGCACGGCCGTGCGCGGCGTGCGCGGCCG
>NZ_JAAGPG010001200.1:0-718 GCF_017104665.1 Burkholderia sp. Se-20378
AGCTGCGCGGCGATATCGGCCGGCAGATCCTGCCGCGTCACGCGCGCGGCGTCGCACACCGCGCACGCATAGCGCAGCACGTTGCGCAATTGCCGCACGTTGCCGGGCCACGGATACGCGGCGAGCTGTTCGGCGAGCGTTGCATCGAGCGTCAGCACGTGGCCCGTTGCCTGCGCCTCCTCGGCGAATACGGCGGCGATCACGTCGCGCACATCGGCGCGTTCGCGCAGCGGCGGCAGTTCGAACGTCGCGCCGCTCAGCCGGTAGTACAGGTCCTCGCGGAACGTGCCGTCGGCCACCATGCGTGCGAGATCGCGGTGCGTCGCGCAGATCACGTCGAGATCGACGCGTACGGGCGTATCGCTGCCGAGCGGCACGACCTCGCCATCGGCGAGCACGCGCAACAGGCGCGTCTGCAGAGCGAGCGGCATGTCGCCGATTTCATCGAGGAACAGCGTGCCGCCGTCGGCGAGCGCGATCTTGCCGCGCGCGCCATTTTTGCGTGCGCCGGTGAACGCGCCGGCCGCATAGCCGAACAGTTCGCTCTCGATCAGCGCTTCCGGCAGCGCGCCGCAGTTGACCGCGACGAACGGCCGCGTGCGTCGCGCGCCGGCGTCGTGGATCGCGCGCGCGAACACTTCCTTTCCCGCACCGGTTTCGCCGAGCACGAGAATCGGCAGCCGCTTGCTCGCAACGCGCAGCGCGAGCTCGGCAAAAC
>NZ_JAAGPG010001201.1:0-879 GCF_017104665.1 Burkholderia sp. Se-20378
CGACGCCGTCGGCCGCGGCGCCCGAACAGCGCGAGCCGTTCGCGTTCGGCCGCTTCGTGCTCGACTTCCAGGCGCGCACGCTGTCGGTCGACGGCAAGCCGGCCACGCTGTCGAGCAGTGAATTCGCGCTGCTGAAGATCTTCGTGAACCATGCGCTGCGCACGCTCACGCGCGAGCGGCTGCTCGAGCTGCTGCACGGGCCCGAGTACGACGGTACCGACCGCGGCATCGACGTCCAGGTGTGGCGCCTGCGCCGCATCCTCGAAACGGATCCGTCGACGCCGCGCTTCATCCAGACGGTCCGCGGGCGCGGCTATGTGTTCGTGCCCGACGGCGAGGCCCATGCGCAAACCCATTGATTCGCTGTTCGGGCGGCTGGCGCTACTCGTCGTCGGTGTCCTGCTCCTGTCGCACTTCGCGTGGTTTTTCGCGATGCGGCTCGAGCGCAGCCAGATGCAGACGCGTTACGCGGTCGAAGAGGCCGCGTTCCTGGTCGACGCGGTGCGCCAGCACGTCGAGCGCACGCCCGACCAGCCGCTGCCGTCGCGTGTGCGGCTCGTGACGCCGGACAGCACCGACGTGCCGAATGGCGACCCGTCGAACCTGCCGGCGCCGCTCAAGCGGTTCCGAGACGACGTGAGCGAGCGGATGCCGCCCGGCACGCGCGTCGAGATCGGCGCGCCCGGCCATCCGCCGGTGCTGTGGGTGAAGGAGCCGACCGACCGCAACTGGATCGTGGTGCCGGTGCAGCCGCTGCGGCCGCCGCGCTCGCTCGACCGGATGCTGTTGTGGCTGGGCACGATCTTCTCGGCCGGCGTGATCGCCGCGCTGTTCGCGGCCTGGCAGCTGCAGCAGCCGCTGCGTTCGCTGGCACGCGCG
>NZ_JAAGPG010000120.1:0-19783 GCF_017104665.1 Burkholderia sp. Se-20378
TTCCGATCTGGCGACGGGGGAGATCGAAGCGGAGGAGGAATGCATCGCGTCGCCCCGCCCTTACCCGCGTATCGCCCAGAAGTCCATGGAGAGCCCAGGGAATTCGCCGGCGAAATGAAAAGCGAGACCGCCGGAGCGCGCCAGCTGCTTCCACAGGTCGCTGCCCTTGTCGATCTCGAAGTACGTGTGGCCCGCGTGATACGGGATCTGCCGCGGCGCGACCGGCAGCTGGCGCATCGTGATGCCCGGCAGCTGCAACTGCACGAGATCGCGGATCCGCTCGACCGGCCCGAGCTTCGCCTGCGCGGGAAACCGTGCACGCAGGCTGTCGGCCGGCACGTCCGCGCGCACCGCGAGCACGAAGCCGGCCGTGTCGCGCAGCGCCGGGTCGGCCAGCGTCGCGACGCGGATGCCGTTGCCCGCATCGCGCAGCTCGATCTGGATCGCGTTCTGCTCGAGCACCGTCGACAGCGACCGGCGCAGCTCGGTCATCAGCTCCGCGAAGCTCGTGCGCAGGTCGTCGTGCACGTAGACCGCGAGCGACTGCGGGCGCCGGCCGGCCGCCGTGAACGTGCTCAGGTCGCACGCGAGCTTCAGCCAGTCGCAGAACAGCGCCTCCGGATGCGTCGACACATGCTGCTGCGCATGCCAGGTCAGCGCGAGATAGCGGTTCACGAGCTGCAGCAGCAGGAAATCCGCGACTTCCGACACGCCGCCGCGCCCGGGCTCCGACAACCGCTCCGCGAGCGCTTCGCTGCGTTGCGTGAGCAACCCGTGCAATTCGCGCGCATAGGCCAGCAGCACGGCGTCGTGCTGCGCGACGAGGCGCGGCGGAATGTAGCCGTCGTCGACGAGCAGCCGCGCATCGGTGCGCCGCTCCACGATCCGTGCGACGCCGAGCGCGTGCCAGTCGCCGGTCAGTTCGGCCTCCAGCATCAGCCGTACGTTCAGGCGGCCCGTCTGCAGCAGCGCGGGGCCGAGCGCGACCGCGTTCGCGTCGGCCACTTCGTATTCGCGCACGACGTAGCGTGCGACATCGGCACCGCTGTTCGCGCCGTTCGCGGCATTTGTGCCGTTCGCGGCATTGCCGCTGCCTGCGCCGGCACCTGCACCAAACGACACTTCCTCGCCACCGCCGCGCCACAGCGGCAGCGCGAGCACGACGAGCTGGTCCTTTGCGTCGGCGGGTACGTCGAGCGGTTCGGGGAGATCGTCCGGATGGGACAGGTCGAACGGCGTGCCGTCGCGCATCACGCCCGATGCGGTGCGCAGCGCGACCTTGCCGAGCGCCAGTTGCTCGCGATCGAGCTCCAGCGTGTCGAAGCCCCAATAGAAGCCCTGCAGCGGCAGGCAGCGCAGCGCGACGTAGCGTTCCCAGTGCCGTTCGAGCTGCTGGAAATGCTGCGGCCGCAGGAACATCCCCTCGGTCCACACCACCCGCTGGCGGAGCGCCGCGACCGGCGTCGCGGACATCGTCGGTTCGGTCATGGGCGCCCCTTCGCATCGTTCAGCGCGATGCCGCCATTGCGTACGGCGATCGACAGCTTCAGTTCGCCCGGCGACGTCTGCCAGAACTTGTAGAGATTGAGCTGCTTCGCACGCGGCAGCGGCACCGTCAGCCGCCAGCGATTCTTTTCGAGCATGCGGTATTCGGCGACCACGCCGATCGCGCCGGCCTCGACGTTGCCGCGATAGTGCAGCGTGCGCGACTCGCCCGGCCGCAGGATCACGCGGTCGGTGCCCAGCAGGTCCGCGCCGAGCACGTTTTCCGGCTTGTCCTGCAGCGAGAAGAAATCCGCGCTGTCGAACGACGATGCCGCGCGGAGCTGGAACACCTTCAGCACGATCGGCGAAGGCTTGCGGTTCATGTCCGGGTTGACGTCGGGCGCGACGTCAACCGTGATCGCATACGGCACCGCCGCGGCGTGCTCCGTCGCACCGCACCCCGGCAACAGCATCACGCATCCCCATACGATGAAACTGCTCGACCGCCATTGCATATTCCACCCTCGCCACCCAATAGCCGCGCGCCGGTTTTCAACTTCGAAACCGGATGATCTGATTGAAAAAGGGACAATTAATTGATCGGTAATTGTGTAACCTGCATATCCATCCATTGCAATCCGTATCGGCAAATTGTTCTTGTAAAAAGCCGGGTCATATCAATCAGGGTTTTTGAAAGTCGCTTTGGCGAGATGATGGGCAATTGAATTGATGTTGGTAAATTAATGGCAAAAGTTAATCCGACCGGTGCGCGTGAGCGGCCCGGTTCTATGGCGTGGACACCTGTCGGATGGGCACGGGGCGCAAGCCGGCCGGCCGCGGAGCAAGGGGCGCTCGCGACGCTGGTGGTGTGCCAGGCTATTCGTTTCGCACGAACGGACGGTCCGATTTTTCGTGCATTGACGTGCGCTGACCAAACAACTGACGAATCCGAAAAACACAGCGAACTATAGGCCGTTTTTCCGGTTTCACAAGCACTGAAATTCGTAGTCGATTCTGTATTCAGGTGGAAACGGATTGGCTAAATGAAACAAAACGTAACAGCCGGTTCCGTGCCGATGATTGGCACTAGAATCCAACAGCGCTTGTGTGCCACCTTCCAATTACGCCAATTTTTAATTTCAATAATGAAAGGTCGTTCATCGCTCGTTCTTTTCCTCGGCGCATTGTTGCTGGGGGCCGGCGGGTGCAGTACGTCCCCGACACAGTCGGCTGCACGCGCGACGGTCGATAGCGCGCGCGCCGCGTACGACAGCGGCGACTACGGGCGCACGATCGCACTGCTGAGCCATGCGAAGGAGATCGACGGCGCCGACACCGACACGCAGGTGGCCGCGCACAAGCTCCTCGCGTTCAGCTATTGCGTGACGAACCGCATCACGCCGTGCCGCGCCGAGTTCTCGAAAATTCTCGACCTCAACCCGCGCTTCGACTTGTCCCCTGCCGAGAAGGGGCATCCGATCTGGGGGCCCGCGTTCGAATTCGCGCGCCGCAGGCATGCGTCGTCATCCTGAACGAACCGGCTTCCACGCGAGCGCTTCACCGAGCGACGTATGCCATGCAACTGATCGTGATCGAACATGCCGGCGAGCCGGTCGAAAACGACTCCTACGACGCCGTCGTGTTTCATCCGCCGGGCGGCACCATCGGCCGGGCCAGCGACAACCATCTCGTGTTGCGCGACGACACACGGCAGATTTCGCGTCTGCAGGCGCTGCTGCAGGTCGGTGACGACGCGTGCCTGCTGAAGAACCTCAGCAGCGTATCGACGATCGAGGTGAACCGCGAGCCGGTTGGCTATGCGCAGGAGCGCCCGCTCAACACCGGCGACATCATCCGCATCGGGCCGTACGTGCTGCGCGCCGAACGTGACGATGGCAGCGATGGCGACGATGCACCGGTCATCGACATGGCGACCGATACCGGCGCGCACGCCGATTCGCAGGCGCAGGCACGCGCTTCAGCAGTCCCCGCGCCAGCATCGCCTTCGCGGATCGATACGAAAGGCGCCGGCAACCGGCTGTGGGGGCTTCTCCAGGATCGTCTCGCGCCGCGTGGCAAGGCGGCGGACACCGGCACACGGCCAGGTGGCCCCGCGCGTGCGGACGCGGCCCAGCCAGCGAACCGCGCGGCGCAGACCGACCCGCCCGCACCCTCGCAGCGCGACCTGAACCAGTTGTCGATCGATCCGCTCGACCTGTTCACGCAGTCGTCGGGCGATATCGGCGCATCGGGCACGGCGGCGCACGTCGATCGCGGCAACACGGATCGCGAAGCGTCGTCCACGACACAGGCCGACCACGCGCCCGAGTGGACGCAACACGTGCGTGTACAACCAGCCGCCGCGCGCGCCGCCGATACGCCGCCGGCCGACGAACCTGCGCCGCATGCCACACGCGCACCGACACCCGATGAACTGCTGAGCGCGTTCTTCGAAGGCGCGGGGCTCGATACGGCCGCCGAGTCGCATCAGTGGTCGGCCGAACAGCTGTACATCGCGGGCCAGTTGCTGGCGCTGTTCGCGAACGGCACGGTCGAGCTGCTGTCGTCGCGCAGCATCCTGAAGCGCGAGGTGAAGGCGCACATGACGATGCTGCTCGATCGCGAGAACAACCCGCTGAAGCTGCTGCCGGACGGCGGCGCCGTGCTGCGGCAGATGTTCGGGCTGCCGCTGCCGGGCTTCATGTCGCCGCAGAGCGCGGTCAGCGACGCGTTCCAGGATCTGCATGCGCACCAGATCGGCATGGTCGCCGGCATGCGCGCCGCGTTGATGGACCTGCTGACGCGCTTTTCACCGCAACGCCTGCGCGAGCGCGACGACGCGATGCGCTGGTACGAGAAGCGCGTGCCCGCGCTGTACAAGGCCAGAATGTGGGATCGCTACGCGGCGACCCATCGCGACACGGTGTTCGCGATCGAGGACGATTTCGCGTCGGTGTTCGGCAAGGCGTTCCTGGCGGCGTACGACGCGGAAGTGGAAAGCTATCGCGGCAGCGGCCGGCATTGAGCGTCGAACGGCACGCCCGCCATCGGCAATGGGCGATGCGTGCCGGCGGTGGTGTCAGGTGTCCGTTTCATGCGAGGCCACCTTGTTTCGCCCCGTTTCCTTCGCGTGGTACAACGCCTCGTCGGCCGCCTTGATCACCGACTCGACCTCCCCTTCCTGCTCGGGGGCCCAGCTCGCCACGCCGATGCTCGCGGTGACGCGCCCGAATTCGCTTTCCGCATGCTCGATCGCAAGCCCGTCGATGGCTGCGCGAATCCGCTCGGCGATCTCCGTCGCACCCGTGGCCGGCGTATCGGGCAGGATCACGACGAACTCCTCGCCGCCGTAGCGGGCCGCGGTGTCCGCGGGGCGCCGGATGTTGTCGCCGATACATCGCGCCACCGCCGCCAGCGCGTCGTCGCCGGCCTGGTGACCATACGTGTCGTTGAAGGACTTGAAGCGGTCGACGTCGACGAACAGCAGCGAGAATACCGAGCGGGCACGGCGTGCGCGGCGCCATTCGAGGTCCAGCACTTCCCCGAACGAGCGGCGATTGTTGAGCCCGGTGAGGCCGTCGGTGCGCGCGAGCATCACCAGCTCGGATTCGGCCCGCATCCGGCGCCGCAACTGCGTGCCCAGCATGAAGGACAGCACGATGAACGCCGCGCCGAAAGTCGCCACCAGCGCGCCGATCGTGATCGCCCGGTGCCGCCACGCGGCGTAGATGTCCTGCTCCGCTTCAGCGACCATGATGATCAGCGGCAGGTGCGGCAGCGTCTTGAAGTAGTAGAGGCGGCGCACGTTGTCGATCGTCGAGGTGTCGAGGAACGAGCCTTCCGGCGCGGTCAGGAAGTGGCGAAACGTCGCCGCCTTGCTGATGTCGCGGCCGATGGTGTGCACGTCGTACGGCTGGCGCATGAACATGATGCCGTTCGTGCCGACCAGCGAGATCGCACCGTGCGAGCCGAGCGCGAGGCCGGCGAACAGCGTGTGGAAATACTCGAGATTGACCGCGATCAGTGCAATGCCGGCAAACGAGCCGTCCGGATTCGACACGCGGCGCGTCAATGCCACGCTGAGCGAGCCGCCGCGCAGGCGGGATGCAAACGGATCGCTGATGTAAAGCCCGGCGTTCGGATTGTCCCGGTGAACCGTAAAGTACTTGCGGTCGCCGAAATTGCCCTGTCGTGGCACGTCGTTCGCCGAATCCAGGATGATGTTGCCGGCCGAATCCAGCACGAGCATCGAGCCGAGAAATTGCGCGGTCATCGCGTGATCGAACAGGATGCCGCGCCGCAACGCCGGCGAGGCCGCCATGACGTCCGGCCGCTGCAGGCCCTGAATCACCGCTTCCAGCGACAGGCCGTACAGCTCGATATTGCGTTCGATGTCGCGCTCGGCGATGAGCGCCAGGTTCCGCGACGTATCGCGCGCGCGATCGAGCGCATCGTGACGGCTCTGGAACAACTGCAATACGCAGAGGCCCATCAGCGCGCACGCTATCAAGGTCCCCGCCAGCACAACGTAGTACGGCGCTGCCGACCGCGGATGCATCCGTTTCCTCTCAGGTTGGGCCGACGCTGACGCACCGGTTGTTATGGTTTCTTCTGGATAACCTATACCAAAAAGTGTGACATCCGGGTACGAGGTGCAGTCCGTACTTGCCAGGTTGCCGACGACGTGGCCTGAGCGGTGTCGCGTGAATCGTGTTCCGCTCGTGCCGGCACCGGGTGTCGGCGTCAGTTTACCGAGAGGTATGCCTTGGCGTGTGTCGTTGCTGGTGACGGAATCGAAACAATCGATCCGCAGTGGTACGCGTATTGAAATGCCCGGGGGTTGCCGTTCGAATGCACGGCTGGCAGGAAAACTGGCGAAAGACCGGGCATCCCGCCCGGCCCACGCCGATCGCGTGCGCAACGCCGACAGCGCCGCGCACGCGATCGATCGACGACCGTCAGACGGCCATCACCGTCACCGACTTCGTGACGAGGTACGGCTCCAGCGCTTCCGGCCCGCCTTCCGACCCGTAGCCCGAGTCCTTCACGCCGCCGAACGGCATTTCCGGCCACGGCGTCGCCGGCTGGTTGATCCACAGCATCCCGACTTCAAGGCGCTGCGTGAGCAGGTGCACGTTCGCGAACGCACGCGTGAACGCGTAGCCGGCGAGACCGAACGGCAAACGGTTTGCTTCGGCGATCGCGTCCTCGAGCTTGTCGAAACCGCGAATCGCCGCGACCGGGCCGAACGGCTCGTTGTTGAACACGTCCGCTTCGAGCGGCACGTCCGCGATCACGGTCGGCGCGAAGAAGTTGCCTTCCGAGCCGATCCGCTCGCCGCCGGTTTCGATGCGCGCACCGACCTTGCGTGCGTTGTCGACGACCGACGCCATCGCGGTGAGGCGTCGCGGGTTCGCGAGCGCGCCGAGCGTCGTGCCTTCCTCGAGGCCGTTGCCGACCTTCAGCCCTTCCGCATGCTTGACCAGCGCGCGCGTGAATTCGTCGCGGATGCTGTTGTGCACGAGGAAGCGCGTCGGCGAAATGCAGACCTGCCCCGCGTTGCGGAACTTCGCGCCGCCGGCGGCCTTCACCGCGAGCGCGACGTCGGCGTCCTCGGCCACGATCACCGGCGCGTGGCCGCCCAGTTCCATCGTCGCGCGCTTCATGTGCAGGCCCGCCATCGCGGCGAGCTGCTTGCCGACCGGCGTCGAACCCGTGAACGTGACCTTGCGGATCACCGGGTGCGGGATCAGGTACGACGAGATTTCAGCCGGATCGCCGTACACGAGGCCGATCACGCCGGCCGGCACGCCCGCGTCGACGAAGGCGCGCAGCAGCGCGGCCGGCGACGCGGGGGTTTCTTCCGGCGCTTTCACGAGGAACGAACAGCCGGTGGCGAGCGCGGCGCTCAGCTTGCGCACGACCTGGTTGACCGGGAAATTCCATGGCGTGAACGCCGCGACCGGGCCGACCGGTTCCTTCACGACGGTCTGCTGTGCGGCGAGGTTGCGCGGCGGCACGATCCGGCCGTACACGCGGCGGCCTTCGTCCGCGAACCATTCGATGATGTCCGCCGCCGACAGCACTTCGACGCGCGCTTCGGTGAGCGGCTTGCCCTGTTCCTGCGTCATCAGCTGCGCGATCGCGTCGGCGCGTTCACGCACCAGCGCGGCCGCCTTGCGCATCGTCGCCGCGCGCTCGTGCGCGGGCACCTTGCGCCAGGCCTCGAAGCCGCGTTGCGCGGCGGCGAGCGCACGGTCGAGATCGGCGATGCCCGCGTGGGCCACCTTGCCGATCGGCTTGCCGGTCGCCGGGTTCACGACGTCGATCGTCTTGCCGCTCACGGCGTCGACCCACTCGCCGTCGATCAGCAGTTGCGTATCCGTATAAGTCACGTTAGCCATCCAGACACCCCTACATTGCGTCGAAAAACGCGCGCTGCCGCGAACGGCCGCACGCCGGTTGACAGAAAAAGCCAGACCGCCGGGGCAGGCACGCACCCGGCGGCAGTGACGGCGGGCACGCCGGCCCGCCATCGTTCCGCATGGGGCCGCGCTCAGCGCGCGGCCGCCGTCGCCTTGCGGAGTTTCGCGACGTCCGCCGCCTGCACGGCCGGCGCGCCGTTGTTCCAGCCGGCGCGCATGAACGTCAGCACGTCGGCGATCTGCCGGTCGTTCAACTGGTTCGAGAACGCCGGCATCGGATACGCGGACGGCACGCCATCGATCACGAGCGTCTCGCTGCCGTTTAGCGTCACGTTGATCAGCGACGCGGCATCGGCTTCGAGCACGTTCGGATTGCCGGCGAGCGGCGCGAGCAGCGGCGCGTAACCGCGCCCGTCCGCGCCGTGGCAGTGCAGGCAGTAAGCGTTATACACCTTCGCGCCCGGATCGGCTGCCGGCCGACCCAGCGCGGCCTGCGTCGCCTTCGGATCATAGCTGTACGGCGGCGCGCCCGTGCCGCCCGCCGCCGGCAGCGATTTCAGGTAGCGGGAAATCGCCGCCAGATCGTCGTCGGAGAGCGCCTGCGTGCTGTGGTTGATCACGCTGACCATCGAGCCGAACGCGGTCGCATGGCGGTTCGCGCCGGTCTTCAGGAATTGCGCGACCTCGGCCTCGTTCCAGCGGCCGAGCCCCGTGTTGGGCTCGCCGGTCAGGTTCGACGCGAACCAGTTGTCGATCGGCGCGCCCGACAGGAACGCCGCGCCGCCTTCGTCGAGCGCCTTCTCCTGGAAGCCGACGCCGCGCGGCGTGTGGCACGACCCGCAGTGCCCGAGCCCCTGCACGAGATACGCGCCGCGGTTCCACATCGCGTCCTTGGCCGGCTTGTCCGCGTAAGGCGTCGTGTCGAGGAACACCATGTTCCACAACGCGAGCGGCCAGCGCATGTTGAGCGGCCACGGGATGTCCGACGGCCGGTTCGCCTGCTTCACCGGTTCGACGCCGTGCATGAAGTACGCGTAGAGCGCCTTCACGTCGTCGTCCTTCAGCTTCGCGTACGACGGGTACGGCATCGCCGGATACAGGTTGTGACCGTCCTTCGCGACGCCCTTGCGCAGCGCGCTGGCGAAGTCGGCTTCGGTATAGCCGCCGATGCCCGTCTCCGGATCGGGCGTGATGTTGGTCGTGTAGATCGCGCCCATCGGCGTGACCATCTTCAGGCCGCCGGCGAACGGCGTGCCGCGCGGCGCGGTGTGGCACGCGACGCAGTCGCCCGCTTTCGCGAGATACGCACCGCGTGCGACCAGTGCGCCGTCGGCCGGCGCCGTCTGCGCGGCATGCGCGGCCGTGCCGGCCAGCAGCGCAGACACGGCGAGCAACGACGTGCCGAGCATCTTCAGGGTGAGGTTTTTCATGGTCGTCGCCTCCCCTCAAGCCGTCTTCAGCTGGTCGCCGACCGGCAGCTTGCGCAGCCGCTTGCCGGTTGCCGCGAAGATCGCGTTCGACACCGCCGCGGCCGTCGCGGCCGTACCCGGTTCACCGATCCCGCCCGGCGCTTCACCGCTTTTCACGAGATGCACCTCGATCGGCGGCGTCTCGTTGATCCGCAGCATCCGGTAGTCGGTGAAGTTGCTCTGCACGACGCGGCCGTCCTCGATCGTGATCTCGCCGTACAGCGCGCCCGTGATCCCGAAGATGATGCCGCCCTGCACCTGCGCCTCGATCGTGTTCGGGTTGACATACATCCCGCAATCGACCGCGCACACGACACGCTTCACCTGGACCGCGCCGTTGTCCACCGCGACAGCGACGACGATCGAGAAGAAGCTGCCGAACGCGTGCATCACCGAGACGCCGCGCCCTTGCCCCGTCGGCAGCGCCGGGCCGCCCCAGCCGGCCGCCTTCGTCGCGACCTCGAGCACGTTGAGCGCGCGCGGCGTCTTGCCGAGCAGCGCACGGCGGTATTGCACCGGGTCGGTCTTGGTCTGCGCGGCCAGTTCGTCGATGAAGCTCTCGACCACGAACGTGCCGCGCGTCGGGCCGACGCCGCGCCAGAACGCGGTCGGCACGTGGCGCGGCTCCTGGCGCACGTAGTCGACCAGCTGGTTCGGCAGGTCGTACGGCAGCTCGGCCGCGACCTCGACCGCATCGGGATCGACGCCGTGCTGGAACGCCGGCGGCGCGAAGCGCGCCATGATCGACGAGCCGACGATCCGGTGCTGCCACGCGACCGGCTTGCCGTTCGCGTCGAGGCCGGCCGAAATCCTGTCGTAGTAGCACGGCCGGTACATGTCGTGCTGCACGTCTTCCTCGCGCGTCCAGACCACTTTCACCGGCGCGTTGACCTGTTTGCCGACCTTCACGGCCTGGCCGATCATGTCCGTCTCGAGCCGCCGGCCGAAGCCGCCGCCGAGCAGGTGGTTGTGCACGACAATCCGGTCGGGCGCGAGGCCCGTGAGCTGCTGCACGGTATCGCGCGCCCGCGTCGGCACCTGTGTGCCGACCCAGATCTCGCAGCCATCGCCGCGCACGTGCACCGTGCAGTTCACCGGTTCCATCGTCGCGTGTGCGAGCAGCGGCTGTTCGTAGACGGCGTCGACGCGCGTCTTCGCATTCGCGAAGGCCTTGTCGACGTCGCCGTCCTTGCGGGCGACCGCGCCCTTGCCGTTCGCCGCCGCCTGCGCGAGATCCGCGAACAGATCCTTCGTCGAAACCTTCGCGCCCGCGCCCTCGTTCCACTTCACGACCAGCGCCGACGCGCCGCGCTTTGCAGCCCACGTGTGATCGCCGACCACCGCCACAGCGTTGTCGACGCGCACGACCTGGCGCACGCCGGGGATCTTCTTCGCGGCCGACTCGTCGACGCTCGCGACCGTGCCGCCGAACACCGGGCTGTTCACGATCACCGCGTACAGCATGCCCGGCAGGCGCACGTCGAGTCCGAACTGGGCCGTGCCGTCGACCTTCTCCGGCGAATCGAGCCGCTTCGCGGGCGTGCCGATCAGCTTGAAATCCGCCGGCTTCTTCAGCGCGATGTCCTTCGGTACCGGCAACTTCGCCGCCGCATCGGCGAGCTGGCCGTACGACGCGCGTCGGCCACTCGGCGGATGCTGCACTTCGCCGTTCACGGCGCGGCAGGATGCCGGATCGACGTTCCATTGCTTCGCGGCGGCCGCGACCAGCAGCGTACGGGCGGTCGCGCCTGCACGGCGCAGCGGTTCCCATGCATAGCGCACCGATGTCGAGCCGCCGGTGAGCTGGCCGCCGAGCAGCGGATCGAGGAACAGCTTCTCGTTCGGCGGCGCATGGTCGAGCGTGACGCTCGACAGCGGCACTTCGAGTTCCTCCGCGATCAGCATTGGCAGCGCCGTATAGACGCCTTGGCCCATCTCGACCTTCGGCATCACCAGCGTGACCTTGCCGGCGCGGTCGATCTGCACGAACGCGTTCGGTGCGAACACACCGGGTTGAGCAGGCTCGGCGGCGTCGCCGCCGATCACCGAACGGCGCGCATCGTCGCCCGCGGCCGGCAGGCTGAAGCCGAGCAGCAGGCCACCGCCCGCCGCGGCGCCCAGCGACATGCCGAGCTTGAGGAACGAACGGCGCGACACGCCCGCGCCGGCCCGACCCGCTTCAATCAGTCCTCGCGACATGTCAGGCCTCCTTCGCGGCTTGCTTCACGGCCGCGCGAATCCGGTTGTACGTGCCGCAGCGGCAGATATTGCCGGCCATCGCTGCGTCGATGTCGGCGTCGCTCGGGTTCGGGTTCGACGCGATCAGCGCGGTGGCGGCCATCACCTGCCCCGACTGACAGTAGCCGCACTGGACGACGTCGAGCTCGCGCCACGCCTGCTGGACCTTGTGGCCGGCCGGCGTCGCGCCGACGGCTTCGATCGTCGTGATCTTGCGGCCCGCGACGGCCGCGACCGGCAGCACGCACGAGCGCGCGGCGACGCCGTCGAGATGCACCGTGCACGCGCCGCACTGGGCGATCCCGCAGCCGAACTTCGTGCCGGTGAGGCCGACGACGTCGCGCAGCACCCAGAGCAAGGGCATGTCGTCGGGGGCGTCGACCGAGCGGGTTTCGCCGTTGATGTTGAGGGTGATCATTCAGCCTCCGGGGCCGGTGTATTGGGGAGGCGGCGCGAACGGCGCGCCGCGTGGTGTTGTCATCGCCACCGCGCTGTGCGGCGGGTGCCGTGCGGCCCGGGTGGGAGCGCGCCGCGACGGAAGTACAGCGTGATTACTCGGCGACGTCGATGCCTGACAGCACCTTGATGACCGGCGGCGCCGTGAACCAGTCGGCCGACTTCGCGCGGAATGCGCCGAAATACGGGCTCGCGAGGTGCGCGTCGAACGCAGCCTGGTCGTCGTAGATCTCGTACAGGTGCAGGTTCGGCGAGCCGTCCTGCTCGCGGAACAGGTCGTAGCGCCGGTTGCCCGGTTCGGTGCGCGTCTTCGCGACCATGCTGCGCAGCTCGGCCTCGGCGGCCTCCGCGTGTTCGGGTTTCAGGAACAGGGAAGCAATCACGTGAAGCGCCATCTTGTCACTCCTATCGAAACGGAATCGGGAAAGCCGCCCGCCGGCGTCATGTCATTCACGTCACGCCGGCGGGCGGCCGGTTGTTGCTGCAAGCCGGTACCGTCGTGTCAGGCCAGTTCGTCCGGGCCCACGCGCACGACGACCTTGCCGAAATTCTTGCCCGCGAGCAAGCCGATCAGCGCTTCCGGTGCATCGGCGAGATCGGGGACGACGTCCTCGAGCGTCTTCACCTTGCCCTGCGCGACCCATTCGCTCATTTCCTTCATGAACGTCGCGTAGCCGGTTGCATAGTGATCCAGGATGATGAAACCCTGCATCCGGATGCGCTTGCGCAGGATCGTGCCCATCAGGGCCGGCACGCGGTCGCGGCCGGTCGACACGGTCTTGTCGTCGTAGGCCGCGTCGTTGTAGTGCGCGATGATTCCGCATACCGGCACGCGCGCATGGTCGTTGAGCAGCGGCCACACCGCGTCGAACACGGCCCCGCCGACGTTCTCGAAATAGATGTCGATGCCGTTCGGGCACGCATCCTTCAGCTTCGCGGCGAATGCCGGGTCGCGATGGTCGACGCACGCGTCGAAACCGAGCGTATCGGTCACGTATGCGCACTTGTCGGCGCCGCCCGCGACGCCAACCACGCGGCAGCCCTTCAGCTTCGCGATCTGGCCGACCACCGCGCCGACCGCCCCACTGGCGGCTGCGACGACCACCGTTTCACCGGCCTTCGGCTCGCCGATCTTCAGCAGCCCCGTATAGGCGGTGAAGCCCGGCATGCCGAGCACGCCGAGCGCGTACGACGGATGCGCGAAGTTGCGGCCGAGCGGAATCAGGTCGCGGCCGTCGGACAACGCATAGTCCTGCCAGCCGGCGCCCGCCACCACCAGGTCGCCTTCGCGGAACGCCGGCAGGTTCGACGAGACGACCTGGCTGACGGTGCCGCCGACCATCGGCTGGCCGAGTTCGGCCGGCGCCGCATAGGACGGTGCGTCGCTCATCCGGCCGCGCATGTACGGGTCGAGCGACAACCAGACCGTGCGCAGCAGCACCTGGCCGGCGCTCGGTGTCGGCACGTCACCGGATTCGGTGCGGAAGTTGCCCGGCGTCGGTGCGCCGACCGGGCGCGAATTCAGGATGATCTGGCGATTAGCGGTCTTGCTTTGCGGCATGTGAGCCTCCGTCAACAGGAATGGACGTGCTTCGTGGGCACGATCGGATCAGGGATGGACCAGCGGGAGACGCACGCGGGCGGCAGCATCGGCGCTCAGGCCGTCGCGGCTGCGTGCGTGCGGTTGAATCAATCGGGACAGCGTAACGCGGCGTGGCACGTTCGTCATGCGTAGTTGAGTAGACCAGTCGTCTAGAATCAGGGTAAAAACAAGGCGCGCCGATGCGCGCCCGGGTTACGACTGCGCTCCACTCGGCTCGAGCGGCGGCAGGTTCAGCATGCGCCGCGTTTCGATCATCGCCCTTTCGAGCGGCTTCCGATTGCGGTGAATCTTTTCCAGCAGCGTCGCACCCAGCCACAGCTCGTAGAGGATCGCGGCCGTATGCGACGGCTCGGCAACTCCGCTCAGCGAACCGTCGGCCAGCCCGGCCTCGATGCCGCCCGCGAGCCGCTCGATGATCTGGCTCGTGCCGTGCCGCAGCACCGTGCGCATCGCTTCCGACAGGTCCGACACTTCCGCGCCGAGCTTCACCGCGAGGCACTTGCCTTCCGGATCATCCGCGCATTGCGTGTGCAGCCAGTTGCGCCAGTACGTCATCAGACGCTCGGCGCCCGTGCCGGCCTGATGCTTGAGCAGGTTGTCGAGATGCGCGAGATAGCCGTCGAAATACGATTCGAGCAGCGCTTCGCCGAACGCCTCTTTCGAGCCGAAGTAATGGTAGAACGAGCCCTTCGGGATGCCCGCCGCAGCGAGAATCTCGTTCAGGCCAACCGCCGAAAACCCCTTGTGGAGCATGATCGGCTTGGCGATATTCAGGATGTGCTGGCGGACTTCCGCGCCTGAAGATGCATTCATGATGGCGTATGTTAGCAACGATTAGACCGGTCGTCTAGCAGCGTCGAGCCGGCATGTTGAGCGGCACTTTACCCGATCCCCGCCAGGCGCCCAAACCTTGCACCGGCATGCCTCGTTCCTGTCCCGCCCTGCCGCGTGCGTGGCGTCACACGCACGACTTGGTTTCGTCGCGGGCGTTTCATCGATCTCCCGCATAAATACGCGCGGCGCATATGCCGGCGATCGCGTCATTTCGACCGGCATTGCACACGTGTGCAACGCGCCGGATCGTCGTTGTCGCCTCCCGAACCCGTGACCAGGAACGCCCATGACCGCCTCGAAACCCGAACGCCCGTCCGCGCCGAACCGCCGGCGCTTCATCCAGCGCGGCGCCGCGCTGACCCTGTCGCCGCTCGTCGGCACGCTGGCTGCCTGCGGAGGCGACGGCAACCCGACGTCCGCGTCGTCGTTCGCCGCCACCGGCGCCGCGGACGCGTCCACCCGCAACTACGGCATCGCCGACCGCTCGATCACGATCAACGTCGTCAATGCGATCCCGTCGACGACGCTCGCGTACGGCAACGCGGCGAGCCAGAGCGGCTCGCTGCCGCAGGCGTCGCAAGCGCAGGTCGCCACCGGGCAATCGACTGCCGTCAGCGCATCGAACAGCTGGGGCGACTGCACCGGATCGTTCAGCCTGGCCGGCGGCGACGCATCGTTTGCGATCGCGTACACGCATCCGTTCGGGTCGCAACCGACCACCGTCAGCGTCACACCGTCGGCCGGCTACGTGTCGGGCGCCGACGCCGCCACGTTTCCCGGTCACGACTCGGTCGCGAATCTCACGCTGTATCGCGGCGTCGCGACCGCGAACGGCGCGTGGGTCGTCCCGCTGTCGCAACTCGCGACGCCGCCGGCCAACAACTGCCAGGATTTCGCGAACAGCATGTTCGGCAGCAACGTGCGCACGGCCGCGGCGATCCAGTCCGCGTATCAAAGCACCAGCCCGCTCGGCTACGTGCCGCCCGCCGACTTCACCGGCGGCCAGCTCGCGGGCTTTGTCGCGCAATGGGTGCAGCGCTGGCAGAGCGGCGCGGCCTACGGCGTGCTGCCCGCCGCCGATGCGCAACTGATCGATGCGCTGAAGCAGTACGTGTCCGGCGCGTCGAATGCCGGCCCGTTGACGATGTGGGTGCCGCAGATCGCATGGCAGGCCGGCTCCGATCCGGCGGTGTTCGCGCTGACGGGCTATCGCGCGTTTCCGTTCGTCGATGCGCAGGGCAACTGGATCGCGGGCACGCTGTCCGCGTTCCTGACGCTGCTGGCGGCCGGCTCGCATATCGTCGCGATCAGCGCGACGAACGACCTGCCAACGGGCGTCACGATGCAGGCGTTCGACAGTTTCATGGGCGCGAGCGGGTTGACGACGTCGACGGATATCGGCAACTCGCACTACGCGTCGGTGCTGAACACGACGGGCCGCTATTACCTGAGCGTCGGCAGCGATTTCGCGCCGGCGAACTGCGGGCTGATCCTGTCGTTCCTGTATGGGCGCACGGTGAACAACCTGCTCGCGGGCGCCGGCACGTACAACACCTTCATCCAGCTCGAAGGGTGGCAGGCTGGCGGTTCGCGGCACAACGCCGACTATGCGACTTATCAGCAGACGCTGTGGAACATCTCGACGTACGGGGCGTCCGCGTATAGCGAGAAGCGCGCGACGTCGATCTTCCTCGCGCCGACCGGGTGGACGCCGCAGGTCTATCAGACGACGCGGATGATGCCGTACGTCGGCGCGTATGCGCAGTCGAACGGGTCGCCGCAGGGCTGGTTGAATACGTCGCTCGTCACGATTCCGGCGGATGCGCCGGCGTTGCCGTCGCGGTATGTGTCGAGTTGATTCGTATCGGTGAGTGGGCGCGCGATCGGGGGTGCGGGGCTCGGTCGCTTGCTTCAGGCTTCAGGCTTCAGGCTTCGGGCTTCAGGCTTCAGGCTTCGGGCGTGCGTCGCCTTCGGCTGACGCGCGCTCGCGGTTTCGCCGTTAGCGCGGCGGCGCTTCGTCTGCCCGCTTTCGCGTGCGCGCCCGCCGCTCGTCCCGTTCTGCGGCTGGCGCAGCCTTGGCGCCACGTAGCGCCGACCGACGCGAGAGCACGGTCATTTCGCGCCGCAGCGCATCGAGTTCCTTGCCCCGTGCGGCATCGGTCGCCTGCGCGCCGTCGAGCTGCCCTTGCAGCACGCCGTATCGATGCAGCGCGTCACCGAGCTGCGCCTGCAGCGCGGCCACGTCCTTGCGCTGCTGCGCATCGCGCTGCTCCGTGCGCAATGCCACCGCATCGAGTTCCTTCTGCAGCCGCGCGGCCGCGAGCCGCTCGCGATCGATCTCCTGAAGCGCCCGCTTCTCCGACGCGCGCAAGCGTTCCTCGGCCCGGCCGGCGTCGTCACGCAGTCGGTCGAGCTGGGTGGTGAAATCCGCGCGTGCCTGCGCGAGTGCACGGTCGCCTTCCGCGTTGTCGGCCGTGAGGCGTTCGATATCCGTTTGCAGCGCTCGCCGCGATGCGTCGTCCGCCGCCCTCGCCTGCTCCAGTTCCTGAATGCGCACCTGCGCGGCCAGCAATGCGGCCGTGCGTTGCTCCAGCGCCGTTTCGGTGCGGGCCAGTTCTGCCTGCAGCGCCGCGACTTCCACCTTCGCTGCCATCCGTTCGGCTTCGACTTCCGCGCGCAATGCGTCGAGCGCGGCCGATGCGTCGGCACTCGACCGATTCCATAGCGCCGCCACCAGCTCACCGGCGGCCGCCTGCAGATCGGCCGGCAGATCGGGATGCTCGATGCGTACGCGACTCTTTTCCCGCAGCTCGGCCCAGAACTCGCCGAGGACGGCCGTCGGCGTGCTCATGCTGCCCTTGCGGACGAGCTGGTACAGGCGGTTCGCGGTGGGCGTGATGCCGAAGCGGAAGAACAGCAGCGCGCAGGCTTCCCGGTACAGCTCGCGGGTTTTCGGGAAGTCGGCCTTGAGGCGCTCGATTTCGGCGGTCAGGCGGGATTCGTCGGCAGCGAGATCGGACATGGCGGAGTTGGGCTGATGATTTCGTAAATAATATAACGTAAACCGTTAAATATCCAATTTTCCGAGCCTAATAATTTGACATTATTTCTATAATGTCGAGATTGATAGGTGTGGCTCTGCCGCTTCGTGTGACCGATCAGCGCCCACGGTCTGCGCGTCCGCCAACCGTCTCGACGAGGTTGGCGGTCACGATGGTTGTCCTCGCGCCCGATTCTTCATACGCTTATGGATCACTCCTGCCTGGAGACCCGAAATGGTGGACGTCAGATTGAACGTGCCGATGGTCGATCAGAGCGGCGTAAAGAAAACCAAATCCGGATCCAAAGCCCTGAAGAACGCATGCTGGTATGCGGCGGCGTGCATGGTTTCGTACTTCCATCGCCCCGGGCCGCGTCTGGGCCTTCCGGCGCTATGGCGGGCGGACCAGGGGCTCCACTTTTCGAGGATCCCCGACTTGTGCGCGGTCGAAGGACTCATGGCGCTCAATCAGCCTACGTCCATTACGCCCGAATGGCTGGGCAAGGTGCTGACGGACTTCGGTCCAATCTGGGCCGCGGGGAATTTCCTGGAAAGGCCAGATGAGCCTGATGACGATATCGGTCACGTGATCGTCATCACGGGGATCAGGCACGGCATCGTTCACTACAACGATCCGGAGGGGCTGCCCGCGCGCACGATGCTTCTGTCGACGCTCGACACCGGTCGGCACCAACCCGACGGACTGCTGGTGAAGCGACCGGACTGCTATTGAATCCATTGCGGGCGTCCACCCACCTTCCCGGCAAAAACGCCCCTGCAACCGCGTCCGAAAACCGTCAACATTGCGCAATTGAAAGCCGGTTGCGCTGCCTCGTCGTGTCGTCGGCATCCACCCGGTGCGTCCATCAAGAAAACAGAAGAACGAGGAGCCCGCGTTGCGCACATTCCGGATCGGCTTTCGAGGCTTGTTCGTCAAGCTCGTGCCGACGTTCATCGTCGTGGGGTTCGTGGCGATGGTGCTGTCGTCGGTGCTGACGAGCGTGCTCTGGCGCACGCATGCCGAAAGCGACATCCGCCGGTTTCTCGGCAACCTCGACCGCCCTGCGCTGGCCGCCGCGACCGGCGCCGTCGACCTGCGCGACCCCGTTGCGTGCCGCGCGGCCGCCGACGCCCTGTTCTGGCAGATCGCACGAGTCGGCGCGCGCGACGTGATGGATTTCGCGCCGATGATGGGCTTCTTCGGCGCCGGTCGGCTCCAGGTGCGCATTGCACAGCCGGACGGCGCCGGATGTGCAACCGCGCCGGCTGCTTCGCCGTTGCTGGCCGACGCGTTCGCTGCGGCCCCAGCCAATCTGGCCGCGCCCGACACGATGCTGCGCCGCGACAGCGACTGGGCCCTCGTCACGCACGTTGGGTTGCCCGGCGGCGCCATCGCGCGGATCGGCGTCCATTACTGGCCGGGCTGGCAACTGCACTACGAGATCGCCGACGATGCGTCGGCGTACGACCTGATGCGCACCATGCTGTATCTCGGCGCGATGGGCGCGAGCTTCGCGGGGCTGCTGGTCTGGTTGCTGGTGGGGCGCGTCCGGCGGATGACGGCCGCGGCCGATCGCTGGGCGGCCGGCGACCTGTCGGCGCGGATCGCCGACCGGTCGCGCGACGAGCTCGGCGAACTGGCCGCGCATTTCAACCGGATGGCCGATGCGCTCGCGCGTGCGTTCGGGATGCAGAAGGCGCTCGCGGTGTCGGTCGAACGCACGCGGATCGCGCGCGACCTGCACGACACCGCGAAGCAGCGCAGCTTCGTGCTCGGCCTCAAGCTGACCGAGCTGGAGTATGACGCGCAGCGCCACCCCGACCTGTTGCCGACCGTCGGTGCGGCGCGGCGTCTGGCCGATCATCTTCAGCAGGATCTCAACAACGTGGTGACCGGCTTCAGCCTGCCTGCGATCGCCGAGGACGGTCTGCGGGCAGCCGTTTCGCAGGCGGTGCACGACCTGTTGGCCGGCTCGGGCATCGACTGGTCGCTCGATCTGCCGGAAGGTGCCGCGCATGCGCTCGACGCCCACCCGTCGGCCGCGCACGAACTGCTGATGATCACGCACGAGGCCGCCGCGAATGCGCTGCGCCATAGCGGCTGCCGGCGCATCGACATCGCGTGCGAACCGGGCGACGCCGTGCGGGCATCCCCCGGTACTCCGGCGTCGCGCTGGCGCTGGGTCGTGCGCGACGACGGCAGCGGCGTCGACCCGGCTGCCGTACCCATCGG
>NZ_JAAGPG010001202.1:0-716 GCF_017104665.1 Burkholderia sp. Se-20378
TGTGTGCTCTGCCGATCGTGCTGCAGGCGGATTTCGAGGCGGGGGTGGCTGGCGCGGCCTTCGGGCGTCGCGTTGGACGCGACCGGATCGGCCTTGCCGCGACCCGAGACCGTCAGCGAGTCGGTCTTCAGGCCGTGCGCCTTCAGGTACGTCGCGACGGATTCGGCGCGGCGTTTCGACAGCGCGAGGTTGTAGTCGTCGCTGCCCACCGAATCCGTAAAGCCGGTGACGCTCACCTGCGAGTACGTATGGTCGGCGCGCTCGCGCAGCAACCGGTCGAGCGATTCACGTGCGGTCGGGGCGAGCGTCGCGTGGTCGGTCGCGAACAGCGCGTCGCCCGACAGGTTCACCTGTTCGACGACGGCAGCCGCCGGCGCGGCGGCCGACGTCGCTTCGGCCGGCGCCGCGCCGCACTGGAACACGAGCGTCGCGGGATCGGATTTGTCGCGCCGCGCACGGGCCGAGTCGACGGCGCGCACCGGCTCTTCACCGCAACTCTGGCGGGCGGCCTTCATGCAGGTCTGCGGGCCCGACAGCAGGCCGTGGCAATCCACCTGGAAGGTACGCACGCCGTCGCGCGGCTGCAGTTCGGAGGCGCTGAAGGTCGGGCCGGATGCGGTCGAGCACGCGGCGAGGGCCGTTGCGGAAAGTGCGAGCGCAAGAGCGAGTTTGTTCACGGTTACATCCTCAATGCTTGGGTTGACTGAAGCCCGCCA
>NZ_JAAGPG010001203.1:0-711 GCF_017104665.1 Burkholderia sp. Se-20378
TCGGCGAGCGGCTGATCGAACAGATCGACGACTACTGCGCGGCGCTCGACGGGCTCGTCGAATTGCAGCGTCCGCGACCGGGCTATCGGCCCGCACGGGTGCGCTTTTACCGCGACACGGGGGCGGCGCTGCGCAACGGCGTGCGCTCGGCCTGCGCGATCGCGATCTCCGGTGCGTTCTGGCTCGCCACTGGCTGGAACCAGGGCGACATGATGCTGCTCGTCGTCGCACCGTACTGCGCGCTGCTCGCGACCGCCGGCAACCCGGCCGCCGGCGCGCAGGCGTTCATCAAGGGCACGGTGCTGGCCGTGCCGGCCGCGTTCGTGTGCGCGTTCGGCATCCTGCCGCGCATCGAGGGCTTTCCGCTGCTCGTCGTTGCACTTGCGCTGTTCTGGATGCCCGGCATCTATGCGACGAGCGTACCGAAGACCGCGCTTGCGGGGCTCGCGTATCTCGTCGCGTTCAACACGCTGACCGGCGCGACCAATCCATTCCGCCCCGACGTCGCGCTGTTCCTGAACCAGTCGGTCGCGTGGGTGCTCGCCACCTTCCTCACGCTGCTCACGTTCCGGTTGATCCTGCCGCGCAACCTGGCCACCGACGCGACGCGGCTGCGCCGCACGATCCGCGACGACACGCTCGCGCTCGTGGCCGGCAGGCGCGTCATGGGGTCGGGCTGGCAACAGCGCCAGCAGCACCGCATCGCGCAGC
>NZ_JAAGPG010001204.1:0-233 GCF_017104665.1 Burkholderia sp. Se-20378
TGTTGTGTGCTGAACGAAACAGAGGACAATGCTGCGATGAGATCGCAGACGTCTGTTGTACTGCATTCGAGGGTAGTCATAGTGGTGCGTAGTGAGCTTCACATGCAAGCAGACGGTGTATCATGATCAGTACATGACTCAAGGTGAGGAGATTATTACGCACATGGTTGGAGATGCGGTAGGTGTCTATAAGTGGTGAATCATGTGTACATTTTTTTTTTTTTTTTTTTTTT
>NZ_JAAGPG010001205.1:0-257 GCF_017104665.1 Burkholderia sp. Se-20378
TCCGAGCGAAACGAGTTCCTGCGCATACGCGAGGCCTTCGGCGAGCGTGTCGTCGCTGTGCGCGACGCGGTCGACCAGGCCCAACGCAAGCGCTTCGTCCGCGCTCACGTGCCGCCCCGTCAGCATCAGGTCAAGCGCGGCCTTCGCGCCGATCAGGCGCGGTGCGCGCTGCGTGCCGCCCGCGCCAGGCAGCAGGCCGAGCGTGACTTCGGGCAGCCCGAGCTTCGCGCCGGGCACCGCGAGCCGGTAATGCGCGG
>NZ_JAAGPG010001206.1:0-246 GCF_017104665.1 Burkholderia sp. Se-20378
TGGCCGGATCATTAAAAAAAAAAAACAAAAAAAAAAAAAAAACAAACACACACATCACTAGCACAACATCACACCGCCAACGACTCATTACACCGAGACAACCATCCCAACCACACCGCACATAATGTCCACCGCCACCTCTCACACGCTACCAGCGCACACACTGCACACCTCGCACCACCACGTGTCCAGTCACCACACCACACATGTCCCCTCAAGTCACCACATACCATATGACCTCACACA
>NZ_JAAGPG010001207.1:0-860 GCF_017104665.1 Burkholderia sp. Se-20378
CGCGCGGCTGTGTGGCGCGCTCCTCGACGAACGCGCGATCCCCGCGCCCGCCTCGGGCCTCGATTTCGCGCGCATCGACCGCTGGCTGCGCGCGCGGCTTGCAGAGCCCCTGCGCATCGCCGATCTCGCCGCGCATTGCGGCTACGGGATGCGCCGCTTTCATCAACTGTTCGTCGACGCGTTCGGCGAAACGCCGCATCGCTACCTGCAGCGGCTCCGGCTCGACGCGGCCGTGATCCTGCTCGCCGACGGCCGGTATCCGCTCGTCGATATCGCCGGGATGGTCGGCTTCGCGGATCAAAGCACGTTCACGCATGCGTTCACGAAGCGCTTCGGCGTGGCGCCGGGACGCTGGCGCGGCGAGCGGCATTGAACGCAGCCGCGGGCCCACACCGGGCACGCATCGACGCACGTAGCAGCACGGTTCGGTAAATCGCGCCACAGCCTGCCGTCGTTCCCGCCCCCCTGCTTCGCATCCGGTGTTTCGACGCTTCACGTTTCGCTGAAACATCGCCTGCCGGTCGCGTCCTACGATTGACGCATGGATACGACCGCCCCCACCCCCGCCTTCCCGTCCGCGCTCGCCCGCGTCGTCGCAACCGTCAGCACCGGTTTCGTCGTCACGCAGCTCGACGTGACGATCGTCAACATCGCGCTCGCGCATCTCGCCGGCGACCTGCACTTGCCGGTTGCCGGCCTGCAGTGGGTCGTCGATGCGTACACGCTCGCGTTTGCAGTCCTGATGCTGTCGGGCGGCGCGCTCGGCGACCGCTTCGGCGCACGCCGCCTGTACATCGCCGGCCTCGTGCTGTTCGCGCTGGCGTCGCTCGCGTGCGGCGCCGCGAGCGCACCAGCGATGC
>NZ_JAAGPG010001208.1:0-730 GCF_017104665.1 Burkholderia sp. Se-20378
CCACCGTGTCGCCGGCGCCAACCTGCCGGACGCGATGCAGCAGCATGTAAACGGTGATCCCTTTCAGCAGCCCGGCCGCGGCGGCTTCGTCGCTCAACCCGTCGGGGATCGGCAACACGCGCTCGGCCGGCATCGTGCGCAGGTTCGCATAGCTGCCGGTCGGCATGCCCGCATACGCGACACGCTGGCCGGGAACGAGATCCGTCACGCCCGGCCCGACCGCGTCGATCACGCCGGCCGCCTCGACGCCCAGCGCATCCGGCAGCGCAGGCAACGCGTGCGCCCCCGTCCTGAAATAGATGTCGACGAAATTCACGCCGATCGCGGTCTGGCGAATCCTTACTTCGCCGGCGCCGGGCGGCGCGACGAGTGCATCGACGCGGCGCAGCACGCCGGCGTCGCCGTAGCGGTCGATCCCGATCCGGATGGCGGTGGCAGTCTGGGTCATGACGTTCCTCACAATCGAATTGAAGTGACACGATCATCACATCGTGCATAATCGATCGGAATTCCCACCAAACGCCCATCTACTGTGCAAAATTCGACCGATCCGGATTCCGTTCCCGCGTCCGCGCTGCCGATGAGCTGGGACGACATCCGCTATTTCCTTGCGGTGATGCGCAGCGGCAGCCTGTCGGCCGCCGCGCGAGCGCTGCAGGTTCAGCATTCGACGGTCGCGCGGCGCGTCGACGCGCTGGAGTCCGCGCTCGGCATCCGGCTGTTCGACCGG
>NZ_JAAGPG010001209.1:0-505 GCF_017104665.1 Burkholderia sp. Se-20378
TGATCGACGAACTGAAACGACACATCGACCTGCATGACCTCGCCGGCCGTCTCGGCCTGAAACGCGGCCGCGGCGGCGACCGCGCGCTCTATCACTCGCCGCAGCACGCGGACCGGAGCCCGTCGCTGTCGATCTATGCGAATCACCCGAAGTACGGCACCGGCTGGCGCGATCACAGCGCCGACGCCGGCGGCTCGTGCATCGACCTCGTGATCCACGCGCGCGGCGGCACGGTTGCCGACGCCGTCCGCTATCTCCACGACGCGTACGGCCTCCCGTCCGAGCGCCCCGCACCGGCCGAGCGCCGCGAGAAATCCACCGTCGAATACATCGCCGACCGCTGCACGGCCGAACGCGATCGCGTGCGCGACTACCTCGGCGGCCGCGGCATTTCCGCCGCGGCGCTCGACACGGCGTTCGCGGCGCGCACGCTCGGCTTCAATACGTGGACGAGCCCGAAGATCGCCGCCGGCGACGTCGGCCACGGCGGCCCCGCCGCCGCGTT
>NZ_JAAGPG010001210.1:0-648 GCF_017104665.1 Burkholderia sp. Se-20378
TCGGGCGGCGCGCCGCCCGCGGCGGCGGCCCGGAAGCGCGCCGGCAGCGCATCGAGCGCGACCGGTGAATCGTCCCAGTACAGCTTGCCGGCATCGTCGATCGACAAGGTGACGGATTGCGGCGTGTCGCGCGCGATGCTGGCCGCGACCTTCGGCAAGTCGAGCCGGATCGCGTGCGTCATCAGCGGCGCGGTGATGATGAAGATGACGAGCAGCACCAGCATCACGTCGATCAGCGGAGTCATGTTGATCTCCGCCATCGGCGCGGACGTCTTGTGGTGCTCGAGTCCGCCGAATGCCATGGTCGCTCCTCCGGAATGGGTGCGTCAGGCTTCCTGCGCGCACACGAACACGTGCAGATCGCGCGCGAAGCCGTCGAGCTCCTCGGCGAGTTGCCGCACGAGCCGCCCGAGGATGTTGTAGGCCAGCACCGCGGGAATCGCGACGACGAGCCCGAACGCAGTCATGATCAGCGCCTCGCCGACCGGCCCCGCGACGTTCTCGATCTGCGCCTGCCCGCTCGCGGCGATGCTGCCGAGCGCGTGGTAGATGCCCCACACGGTGCCGAGCAGCCCGACGAACGGCGCGGTGCTGCCGATCGACGCAAGCAGCACCTGGCCGAATTCGAGGCGCCGCTGCGAACGCAGC
>NZ_JAAGPG010001211.1:0-660 GCF_017104665.1 Burkholderia sp. Se-20378
TCCGCGAACGGCACGCCGCGGCGGTTGTCCGGGTCGACGAGCGAGTGATCCCATGATTCGGTCCCTTGATACAGGTCGGACACGCCGGGCGACGCCATCCGCAGCACGGCCTGCGTCAGGCTGTTGACGACGCCGGCCGGTGCGATCCGTGCGACGAACGCATGCAGCCGGTGCGCGAAGTCGCCGGCGCCGCGTGGCGTCAGGATCGCACGGACGAATGCTTCGCAATCGCGCTCGTAGCGCGTATCGGGCGCGAGCCAGTCGGTGTGCCGTTTCGCTTCGCGCAGCGCCTTCGTCTGCCACTGCACGACGCGTTCGGCAAGTGCCGCGAGCCCCGCCGTATCGTCGGGCGCGAGTTCCGGCGGCCAGCAGCCGACGAGCGTCTGCCGCCGCGGCCGGGCCCGTCGGCGCGGCCAGACGGCGTGGCGCGCCGCCGCGAGGCGGCCGGTTGAGTGCGGACCGGGCGATCGCCGCCGCGCGCCACGCGTCGGGCATGTCGGTGGGCAGGGCCAGTCGCGCACGGGCATCCTCGCCGCGCTTGTGGTCGTGCGTGGCGGTGGGGACGAGCCCGTGGGGCACGGTGCGCGCGCGGCGCCGGTTGCGCGCATGGAACGCGCCGCGCGACAGGCTGAAGTCGCCCGCGTCGGCGCCGACGCGGGC
>NZ_JAAGPG010001212.1:0-721 GCF_017104665.1 Burkholderia sp. Se-20378
TGCTCGGGCAGCGGCTGCACGCGCGCGGCCAGTTCGGCCGGCAGGTCGTGCACCAGCGTGCTGAGCAGCGCGCGCGTCGCGCCGTGGCGCGGATCGCCGAACACGCGCCACACGGGGCCCGTTTCGACGACTTCGCCCTGTTCGATCACCGCGACCGTGTCGCACACCGCGCGGATCACTTCCATCTCGTGCGTGATCAGCACGATCGTCAGCCCGAGGCGATGGTTGATGTCGGCGAGCAGCGCGAGGATCGACTGCGTCGTCTCGGGATCGAGCGCCGACGTCGCCTCGTCGCAAAGCAGCACTTCGGGATCATGCACGAGCGCACGGGCAATGCCGACGCGCTGCTTCTGCCCGCCCGACAGGCTGGCCGGATACGCGTCGCGCTTCGCGGCGAGCCCGACGAGTTCGAGCAGCGCCTCGACCTTGCGCACGCGCTCGGCCTTCGGCACGCCGGCGATCTTCAGCGGCAGCGCGACGTTCTCGAACACCGTCTTCGCGGACAGCAGGTTGAAATGCTGGAACACCATGCCGGTACGGCGCCGCAGCGCGACGAGCCCGTCCTCGTCGAGCGCGCCGACGTCGACGCCCTGCACGCGCACGCGCCCCGAGCTCGGCCGTTCGAGGCCGTTCACGAGCCGCAGCAACGTCGACTTCCCGGCGCCGCTGCGGCCGATGATCCCGAAGACCTCGCCACGGCGCACGTCGAGCGTCACGTCGC
>NZ_JAAGPG010001213.1:0-842 GCF_017104665.1 Burkholderia sp. Se-20378
GCCGAACACCTCGACGTCGTGTGGCTCGGCATGCCGGACGACGCGCACGATGCGCCGGGCCGGATCGTCGTGCCCGTCAGCACGCTGCCCGATCACCGCAACGCGATCCTCGACGCGATGGTCGGCCATTACGGCGGCGATCCGGCGCAGCATGCGCGCGCGCTGATGTCGCAATGGAGCAAATACTATTTCGGTCGCGCGGCGCCGGCCGGCGTCGTCGCCGCGCTGACGCTCGGCCGGCCGCTCGACATGACGCCCGAGCGCACGTACGTCGCGCTCGACGACGGGATGCCCGCCGCGCTGTACTTCCCGCACGATGCGCTCGGCGCACCGTGCGACGACCCGGCGCCCCGCTATGCGGGACTCATCGCGCATCTCGGCGCGGTGATCGACCTGCTCGCGGCGATGGGCCGCGTCACGCCGCGCGTGCTGTGGAGCAACGCGGGCAACCTGCTCGACTATCTGCTCGAAACATATCGTTCGCTGCCATGCGCCGCCGATCCCGTCCGCGATCAGGCCTGGCTGTTCGGTTCGCGCCGCGTGCACGGCGAACCGAATCCGCTGGGTGTGGCCGTGCGCGAGGCCGTGCCGCGCTCGGCGCTTGTGCCGACGCCGTTTCGCGCGCGCGGCGGGTGCGGCCTGCGCTATGAAATTCCTGGAGAAACGCAACTGTGTGGAAGCTGCCCCCTGCTACTGACGATGAGCGATGCGGCGCTGTCCGAGCAGGACGCGATCCGGTGACGGATGCCGGCCGCCGGCATGCGCTCGGCGCACTCGCGGCGCTCGTCGCCGCGTGCTGCGGTGCGCTTTCCCCGTCGTCCCGCGCCGTTGCCGCGACCCTC
>NZ_JAAGPG010000121.1:0-19746 GCF_017104665.1 Burkholderia sp. Se-20378
CGATCGCGTTCGCCGCCAGCATCACGGCCTTCAGGCCCGAGCCGCACACCTTGTTGATCGTCATCCCCGGCACTGCCGTCGGCAGCCCGGCCTTGATCAGCGACTGGCGCGCCGGGTTCTGCCCGGAACCGGCCGTCAGCACCTGGCCCATGATCACTTCGCTGACCTGATCGGGCTTCACGCCCGCACGCTCCAGCACCGCGCGGATCACCGTCGCGCCCAGCTCGGGCGCCGCAATCTTCGCAAGCGAACCGCCGAATTTGCCGACCGCGGTCCGCGCGGCCGATACGATCACTACGTCCGTCATTTCCCTTTCCTCCAGGCCCGCACGACACGGCGCATCGCTACCGGCCCTGTTAAAAAAACTGCGGTGCACCGGACAGCCTGCGCCGCTGCCCGGCTTTCGTCAATCGCGCTGCAACACGTAGCGGCCCGGCGCCGGCTCGATCACCGGGAACTGCGCGGTGCCGGGCTGGACGGGCGGCTCCACCTTGCGGCCGCCGTACTGGTCGAGCCATTCGACCCAGGTCGTCCACCAGCTGCCCGGTTGCTCGGTTGCACCGGCGAACCAGTCGTCCGCCGATTCGGGCAGGTCGCTGTCGTTGACCCAGTAGCTGCGCTTCTTCTTCGCCGGCGGATTGATCACGCCCGCGATGTGCCCCGACGCGCCGAGCACGAACTTCAGCGGGCCCGACAGGATCGAGGTCGACGCGTAGGCCGTCTGCCACGGCACGATGTGATCCTCGCGCGAGCCGTAGATGAAGGTCGGGACATCGATCAGCGTCAGGTCGACCGATTCGCCGCACACGGTCAGCGCGCCCGGTTCGCGCAGCTTGTTCTCGAGATAGGTATTGCGCAGGTACCACGCGTACATCGGGCCCGGCAGGCTCGTCGAATCGCTGTTCCAGTACAGCAGGTCGAACGGCGCCGGCGTGCGGCCCTTCAGGTAGTTGTCGACGACGTAGTTCCACACGAGGTCGTTCGGCCGCAGGAACGAGAACGTGTTCGCGAATTCGACGCCGCGCATCAGCCCCGGCTGCGTGCCGTTCTTGCCGCCGATGGTCTGCTCGCGCATCTGCACGTGCGCCTCGTCGACGAACACGTCGAGAATGCCGGTATCGGTGAAATCGAGCATCGCGGTGAGCAGCGTCATCGACGCGGCCGGATGTTCGCCGCGTGCGGCCAGCACCGCGAGCGCGGTCGCGAGCATCGTGCCGCCGACGCAGAAGCCGAGCGTGTTGATCTGTTCGCGGCCACTGACCTGCTGCACGGCGTCGATCGCCGCGAGCAGCCCTTCGTTCATGTAGTCGTCCCACGTCTTGTGCGCGACCGATGCGTCCGCGTTGCGCCACGATACGAGGAACACCTGATGGCCGTTCGACAGCGCATGCGCGACGAGCGAATTCTCGGGCTGCAGGTCGAGGATGTAGAACTTGTTGATGCAAGGCGGCACGATCAGCAGCGGCCGCTCGAACACCTTGTCGGTCTTCGGCGTGTACTGGATCAGCTGGATCAGGTCGTTCTCATAGACCACCGCGCCTTCAGTACACCCGAGATTCTTGCCGACCACGAACTGCGATTCGTCGGTCTGCGAAATCTTGCCGCGCTGCATGTCGCCGAGCAGGTTCATCATCCCTTGCCGCAGGCTTTCGCCCTGCGTTTCGAGGATCGATTTCTGTGCGTCGGGATTGAGTGCGAGGAAGTTGCTCGGCGCGGCCGCGGCCGTCCACTGCTGGACCGTGAAACGAATGCGCTCGCGCGTCTTCGGATCGGTCTGCAGCGAGTCGGCCAGTTCCTGCAGGTAGCGCGCGTTGAGCAGATACCAGGCTGCCGCGAACGCATGCGCCGGCGACGCCTTCCACGCATCGCCGCTGAAACGGCGGTCCTTCAGTTCGGGCGACTCGAGCTTCGCGGCGGCGGCCTGCTGCATCAGCGCCATGCAATCGCGCGCGTAGTCGGCCTGCAGCGCCTGCAGCCGCTCGGGCGGAATCGCGGCGGCCGGCAGCTTCAACCCGGCGAACGGCGACGCCATCGCGCCGAAATCGGGCATCGACGGCATCTGGAACGGAAACGATGTCGGAAACTGGAATGTCGCGAACGGATTCACGGTGGCCGACGCAGTCGCGGCGCGTGCCGGATCTGCAAAACCGCGCCACGCGTTCAACCACGACTCGAACATCTGCTGCATCGGCTGGGCGGCCGGATCGAAACCAATGCTGCCCGTGGAAGTGCCCGCCTGAGCGGACGTCGACGATTTTTTCGATGCTGTCATTACCTGCCTTACCGGTGATTCGTGAGCGTCTATCGTGAAATCCTGCTCGCGCGCGGCATGCCGGCTGCGAGCCGGGCCGTCATGCTCTGGAGAGGCGTCTCCAGATTCTGCCGCAGTGCGGTATTTTTATCATTATCGTTTTCCCCATGTGAAGCGCCATGTCAAACCGCTGAACATTTCCGTACGGAGATAATCCTCGCACAACAGACGGGACAAGGGTTCCGGCGAAACATAAAACATTTTGATTGACTTGACTGCGGGATTTTTCATTCAATCGCGCATGCAGCGCGGCATGGCCGCCAAAATATCGAGATAACCCGATTTTGCGGCGCAGCAAATCCTGCGTGCATGCGCATCTCGTCAATCGGCCAGCCAGATCGCTGCCGCCATGCGGCCCGTCACGCGATCGCGCCGGTACGAATAGAAGCGATCCTGTTCGGTGACCGTGCAGGCCGTCCCGCCGCTCACGTGCGCGACGCCCGCACGCGCGAGGCGCAGGCGCGCAAGCGCATAGAGATTCGCAAGAAACTTGCCCGGCGCACCATCGATCGCGACGAACGCCAGCCGGGTTTCATCATGCTCCGACTGCGGGGCCGTGTCGAGAAACGCGTCGCGCACGTCGGCGCCGACTTCGAACGCCTGCGGGCCGATCGCCGGCCCGAGGTACGCATGGAGCGCGTCCGTCGCACCGCCCGCGAGTTCCGCGACACGCGCAGCGGTCTGCTCGACGATGCCGGCCGCCAACCCGCGCCAGCCCGCATGTGCGGCGCCGACTGCGCGACCCTGCGAGTCGCACAGCAGCACGGGCAGGCAATCCGCGACCATCACGACGCAGACGGCCCCCGTCCAGCCGGTGACGCTCGCGTCGGCCTGCACCGGCGCCGTAGCCGCGGGCGCCGCCGCGATCACCTCGTCCGCACGCACGATCTGCGCACCGTGAACCTGCTCGAGCCACGCAGCACTCGACTGGCCTGCCAGCGCCAGCAAGCGCGCGCGATTCCCGGCGACATGGGCCGGGTCGTCACCGGTATGGAGGCCGAGATTCATCCCGCCCGGCAGCGCGTCACCGCCCTGCCAGCGCCCGTACGGGCCTTCGCTCAGCCCGCCGTCGCGCGTCGTGATCAGCGCGCGCACGCGCGGCGACACCTGCCAGTCGGGCTGTACGCAGTCCTGCCACGTCATCGGCGCCAGGTTCGTCATCGGCACTCACTCCTCCTCATCGTCCAGGTAAGGCTCGTCATCGTGATACTCGCCGCCGAAATCGTCATCGTCGTAGACACCGTCATCGTCGTCGAATTCCTCGTCGCCCTGCCCGAAGCCGAGCGCCGCGACCAGTGTGTTCATGTCGTCCGGCAGCGGGCAGCGCCATTGCATCGCCTTGCCGGTGACCGGATGCACGAGACCGAGCCGCCATGCATGCAGCGCCTGTCGCGCGAACCCGTCCGGCAGCGGCGTGACCGAGCGCTTGCCGCGCGCACGGCCGTACACGGGATCGCCGAGCAGCGGATGTCCAGCATGCGCGCAGTGCACGCGGATCTGGTGCGTGCGACCGGTCTCGAGATCGCACTGGATCGCCGAAACTGGCTGACGTTGCCACAGGCATGTGTCAACCGTGCGGAAATGCGTGCGCGCGGGCTTGCCCGATGCGCCCGTGACGACGGCCATGCGCGTGCGTTCACGCGGATCGCGGCCGATCGGCGCGTCGATCGTGCCTTCCTCGGGCATCGTGCCCCACACCAGCGCGAAATAGCGGCGCTTCACCGTGCGGGCCTGCAACTGGCGCACGAGGTCCGTCTGCGCGGCCAGCGTGCGCGCCACCACCATCAGGCCCGACGTTTCCTTGTCGAGCCGGTGGACGATCCCTGCGCGCGGCAGGCCGGCCGCCGCGTCGCCATAGCGATGCAGCAGCCCGTTGAGGATCGTGCCGCTCCAGTTGCCGGCGGCCGGATGCACGACGACGCCGGCCGGCTTGTTGATGACCACGAGCGCGTCGTCCTCGTAGATCACGTCGAGCGGCACCGGCTCCGGCGTAAAGGCGAGCTGCTCGGGGAGCAGGTCGGGCACGAGCTCGATCTTCGCGCCGAGCGGCACCGGCTGGCGGATCTTCGCCGGCGCGCCGTCGACGAGCACGCGCTGCGCCTCGATCCAGCTCTGCAGGCGGCTGCGCGAGAATTCGGGGAACAGTTGGGCGAGCGCCTTGTCGAGGCGTTCGCCCGCGAGCGACATCGGCACTTCGACGACGCGCGGCGCTTCATCGACCGCTGCGGACGGCACGACGGGCGGCTGCATTGCGTCGCCGGTCAGATCGTCATCGAGGGAATCCCCCGAGGCAGCGTCGGCGGGCCGATCGCTTGGGCTATAATCTTCGCGATTTGGTGTGCCCGGCTGGGCATTCTGCGAACTTGAACGGGTCATTTAGACTGGGTCACCGAGACTTGAAGCTAGGACATGCGAGCATGATGAATTCGACCAAACGCACGGCCAGAACCGTCGCCGCCCGGGCTGCGGCGGTAGCGGCCGTGGCCCTCATCGCCGGCTGCCACGGCTTGCCGCAGAAGCAGGACGAGACGGCTACCTGGTCGAACAACAAATTATACTCAGAGGCCCAGGACGCACTGTCCGGAGGCGACTGGGGCAAGTGCGCGAAATATTTCGAATCGCTGCAAGGCCGCGATCCGTTCGGCCATTTCGCGCAACAGGCGCAGATCAACGTTGCGTACTGCAACTGGAAGGATAACGAAGCGGCCGCCGCCGACCAGGCCGTCGATCGCTTCATCCAGCTCCACCCCGATCATCCGGATATCCCGTACGCGTACTACCTGAAGGGGATGATCCACTTCAACGACGATCTGGGCCTGTTCGGCCGCTTCTCCGGCCAGGACATGAGCGAGCGCGATCCGCAGGCACTGCGCGAATCGTACGATGCGTTCAAGGTCGTCGTCGACCGCTTCCCGAAGAGCAAGTACGCGCCCGACGCCGCCGCGCGGATGCGCTACATCGTCAACGCGCTCGCATCGCACGAAGTGCACGCGGCCGACTACTACTACCGGCGCGGCGCCTACGTCGCGGCCATCAACCGTGCGCAGCTCGCGATCAAGGACTACAAGGGCGCCCCGGCGATCGAGGACGCGCTGCACATCATGATCCTGTCGTACGGCAAGCTGAACCAGCCGCAACTCGCCGAGGACACGAAGCGCGTGCTCGCCGGCACGTTCCCCGACAGCCCGTACGTCACGGGTCACTCGCGCCCCGGCGCGAAGAAGTCGTGGTGGCAGTTCTGACCAAAGCACCGTGCAGCACGCGCTGCACGAACAAAAAACCCGGCCATCGAGCCGGGTTTTTTATTGGCGCCGCACTCAGGCGGCGCCAGTGCGATCGCGCGACGATCGCCGCGCGGCCCGTCACGTGCGCTTTGCCGAACGGTGCTCGTCGAAGAAGTCCTCGACGACCGCGATCTCGCGGGTCCGCTTGAACGGCGGCAGGCTCTGCCAGATTCGGCGCCCGTAGGGTTTGTCGACGAGCCGCGTATCGCAGATCATCAGCACGCCGCGATCCGTCTCCGCGCGAATCAGCCGGCCCGCGCCCTGCTTCAGCGTGATCACGGCCTGCGGCAACTGGTGCACGGCGAACGGGCTCAGCCCCTTCTTCGTCAGCGCGTCGAGCCGCGCGGCCAGCACCGGATCGTCCGGCGGCGCAAACGGCAGCTTGTCGATCACGACGAGCGACAGCGCGTCGCCGCGCACGTCGACGCCTTCCCAGAAACTCTGGCTGCCGACCAGGATCGCGTTGCCATACGCACGGAAACGGTCGAGCAGTTCGGTGCGGCTTGCATCGCCCTGCACGAGCAGCGGCGTGTTCCAGCCGCGCGATTCGATCACGTCACGCAGCTTCGATGCGATCCGATCGACCGCGCGCAGCGTCGTGCACAGCATGAACACGCCGCCGCCGGACGCCTCGATCGCCGGCAGCGCGGCGTCGAAGACGGCATCCGTAAACGCCGGCGAAGACGGTTGCGGCAGGTTGCGCGGCACGTACAGCAGCCCTTGCGACTGGTAGTCGAACGGGCTTGCGAGCGTCATCGAGCGACGCGAGCTGAGGCCCATCTGCGCCGCATAGTGCGTGAAATCGCCGCGCACCGACAGCGTGGCCGACGTGAACACCCATGCACGCGGCACGCCGGCGCGCTGCTTGGCAAAGATCGGCGCGACCGACAGCGGCGTTTCGTGCAGCTGGACCGTATGTGCGAACACTTCGACCCAGCGCACCTTCTCGTTCGGATCGCCGTCGGATGCCGCCTTGTCGCCGGCTGCCGTTGCGTCGGCCTTCGCCGCTGCTTCCGTCGCGCCGGGTGCGACCCAGCCGGCCAGCAGGTCCTGCAGCTCGCGTGCGCGCCGCAGGCACGCGCCGAGCGATTCCGCCCGTTCGGCCTGGCTGGCAAGCGCCGACGCCAGCGCGTCGAGCGCAGCCTCGAGTGCGTCGAGCGCGCCGAACATCGGGTGATCGTCGCCGAGCTGGGCGAGCGACATGCGGACGATCTGGTCGTTCGCGAACGCCAGGCGCAAGTCGCGCGCCGCGCGCTCGAGATCGCCGCCGAGCTTCACCCACTCGACCGCGTCGCGTGCATGGCTCAGGCCTTCCGCCACCGTGTCGCGGGCGAGCTCGAGAATCTGCGTCGTCGACAGCGTCTCGCCGAAGAACAGCGTCGCCGTTTCCGGCAACTGGTGCGCCTCGTCGAAGATGACCGTGTTCGCGTTGGGCAGCAGCTCGGCCATCCCCGTATCGCGCAGCATGATGTCCGCGAAGAACAGGTGGTGGTTGACGACGACGACGTCGGCCTGCTGCGCCTCGCGCCGCGCCTGCATCACGAAGCAATCCTTGTAATGCGGGCATTCCTGGCCGAGGCAGTTGTCACGCGTCGACGTGACCATCGACCACACGGGCGCCGTTTCCGGCACGCTCGCGAGTTCGGCCTTGTCGCCGCTCTTCGTAATCTTTGCGAAACGGACGATTTCCTGCAGATAGGCCGTATCCTGCCGCGACGGCAACCGGCCGTTGTCGGCCGTGCGTTGCAGGTAGTAGTGGCACAGGTAGTTTGCACGGCCCTTCAGCATCGCGACCGACACCGGTACCGCCAGCGCGTTGCGCACGGTCGGGATGTCGCGCGCGAACAACTGGTCCTGCAGGTGTTTCGTGCCGGTCGATACGATCACCTTGCCGCCCCACAGCATCGCGGGCACGAGGTACGCATAGGTCTTGCCGGTACCCGTACCGGCCTCGACGATCAGCGTGTTGTCGCCGGCATCGCTGTCGGGCTCGGTTGCGGCGGCGTCCGCGCCCGGCTCGGCCGCCTTGTCGCCGTCGCCGAGGCGACGCGCCGGCCGCTTGCGGGTTTCGAAGATCTCGGGGTCGGGCATCCGGCGCGCGGACGCTTCCATCGCGGACGCGACGGCGCGCGCCATCTCGATCTGCGCCATACGCGGCCGATAGCCGTCGAGCGCACGCGCCAGCAATCCGCCTTCGCCGAAGATCGTGTCGAGTTCGTCGACGCGCTTGCGGCTCAGCTCGAAGGTGCCTTCGGGCGCACGAGCGCGCCCGGCAGACGACGCGTCTCGCCGGGCATCGGGGGTGGCTTCAAGCGGTGAATTCAAGGCAAGCGTTCCTGTGTCCAGCGCCCGGGCGGCGCCGGCGCTTGCCAGGCCGCGCTCAGGCGCGCTTATCCGGTTCCAGCTGCGATTGCAGCAAAATGATTTTGTCCTTGGCCGCCAGCTTTTCTTTTTTCAGGCGGTGCAACGTGATGTCGTCGATGTCGGAGTGTCCTTCCTTCAGCTCGATCTCCCGAGCGAGCTGCTGGTGCTGCTCCTGCAATGCAGCCAAACGGTTGTGCAATTCCTGCTGCTGTTCCGTAGGACGGTTTTGCATATGCGCCTCCTCATCGAAGCAGCGCGCCGGCTGGCGTGCCAGCGCGCACGAGACTGATTCCGGATCAATCCAACACGTTACTGCCCCTGCTGTTGCTTCTGCTGCGCCTTCTCGGCCGCTTCCTTCTGACGCTGCTCGACATCGGCCTTGTGCTGCACGGCTTCCTTCTGCTTCTGCTCGTAGCGCGCGGCGTTGTCCGCCCGCTCCTGCGCCTTCTGCGCGGCCTGCTGGTGCGCCTGGTCGAGCTTGCGCTGGAAGTCGCCCTGCTTCTGGTCGTATGCCTGCTTGCTCGCCGCGCGCTGCGGCCCTTCCGCGCCGCGCTGCGCCTGCTTCAGAGCATTCTGCTCCTGCTTGTCGCGGAACGCAGCCGCGTTCGCCGCGTCGTTCGCCGCGCGCTGCGGCGCTTCCGCCGCGTTCTGCGCAGCCTTCAGCGCCTGCTGCTGGTCGCGCTGCTGGGCGCGCACCGCCCGCTGCTCGTCGTTGAGCGCGAGCTGCTCCTGGCGGATGCTCGCCCGCTCGTCGCGCATCTGGTCACGCGCCTTGCCGAGACAGTGATTGACGAAGAACTTGCTGTAGCAATCGTGCTCGGCCACCGCATAACGATAATCGTTTTCTGCAGAGCGTTGATTGAGCACTTTTTGACGGGCGTCGAAATCCGGTGCGGCCGAGGCCGTCACGGGCGCAGCCGCGGCGGCGGCCGGCGCGGTGGCGCCCGAAGCTTGCGCGAACGCGCCGGAAGGCCCGGCAGACAAAGCCGCGGCGAGCGCTGCGCCGAGCGCGACGAGAGAAATTCGGGAAGTTGGCAACGTCGTAGGAAAGCTGCGGGACATGTGTCAAATTCTATCACCCCCGGCTGGGCGCTCCGCCATTTATGGCAAAATGCCCCGCTTCACTCACCCGCGGCATCTGGCCCGTCGGGCCTGCCACGCAGCCCGCCGCTTCGGGCCTGGCGGCCCCCGCCGCGATTTCAGCAGGCAGATCATCCACGACATGACGGAAACCGTAGCACTCAAGATCGTACAGCGCATCGCCACCGAACTGTCCGTCCAGCCGCGCCAGGTCGCGGCGGCCGTGCAACTCCTCGACGAAGGCTCGACCGTTCCGTTCATTGCCCGGTACCGCAAGGAAGTGACCGGCAACCTGGACGACACGCAGTTGCGCCAGCTCGAGGAACGCCTCCTGTATCTGCGCGAACTCGAGGATCGCCGCGCGACGATCCTGTCGAGCATCGACGAGCAGGGCAAGCTGACCGACGAACTGCGCGCCGCGATCGATGCGGCCGACAGCAAGCAGGTGCTCGAAGACCTTTATCTGCCGTACAAGCCGAAGCGCCGCACGCGTGCGCAGATCGCCCGCGAAGCCGGCCTCGAGCCGCTCGCGCAGGCGCTCCTCGCGAACCCGCTGCTCGACCCGCAGGCCGAGGCAGCCGCGTACGTCGACGCCGACAAGGGCGTCGCCGACGTGAAGGCCGCACTCGACGGCGCGCGCGACATCCTGTCCGAACAGTTCGGCGAGACGGCCGAGCTGCTCGGCAAGCTGCGCGACTACCTGCACAACCAGGGCGTCGTGTCGTCGGCCGTCGTCGAGGGCAAGGAAAACGAGGAAGGCGAGAAATTCCGCGACTATTACGACTACGCGGAAACGATCAAGACCGTGCCGTCGCACCGCGCCCTCGCGCTGTTCCGCGGCCGCAACGCGGGCGTGCTGACGGTCAAGCTGGGCCTCGGCGAAGAGCTCGACGCGCAGGTGCCGCATCCCGGCGAGGCGATGATCGCGCGCCATTTCGGCATCGCGAACCAGAACCGCCCGGCCGACAAATGGCTGTCCGACGTATGCCGCTGGTGCTGGCGCGTGAAGGTGCAGCCGCACATCGAGAACGAACTGCTCACGCAACTGCGCGAAACGGCCGAAACGGAAGCGATCCGCGTGTTCGCGCGCAACCTGAACGACCTGCTGCTGGCCGCGCCGGCCGGCCCGAAGGCCGTGATCGGTCTCGACCCCGGCCTGCGCACGGGCGTGAAGGTCGCAGTCGTCGACCGCACCGGCAAGGTGCTCGCGACCGACACGATCTACCCGCACGAGCCGCGCCGCGACTGGGATGGCTCGATCGCGAAACTCGCACGCATCGCCGCGCAGACGCAGGCCGAGCTGATCAGCATCGGCAACGGCACCGCGTCGCGCGAAACCGACAAGCTCGCGAGCGAACTGATCGCGAAACACCCGGAGTTGCGCCTGCAGAAGATCGTCGTGTCGGAAGCCGGCGCGTCGGTCTATTCGGCATCCGAGCTGGCCGCGAAGGAATTCCCGGAACTCGACGTGTCGCTGCGCGGTGCCGTATCGATTGCACGCCGCCTGCAGGATCCGCTCGCCGAGCTCGTGAAGATCGAGCCGAAGGCCATCGGCGTCGGCCAGTACCAGCACGACGTGAACCAGCGCGAACTCGCGCGCTCGCTCGACGCAGTCGTCGAGGACTGCGTGAACGCGGTCGGCGTCGACGCGAACACCGCGTCGGCCCCGCTGCTCGCCCGCGTATCGGGCCTGAACGCGACGCTCGCGCGCAACATCGTCGACTACCGCGATGCGAACGGCCCGTTCCCGTCGCGCGAGCACCTGCGCAAGGTGCCGCGCCTCGGCGACAAGACCTTCGAACAGGCAGCCGGCTTCCTGCGCATCAATGGCGGCGAGAATCCGCTCGACCGCTCGTCGGTGCACCCGGAAGCGTATCCGGTCGTCGAGCGGATGCTCGCGAAGATCAGCAAGCGCATCGACGACGTGCTCGGCAACCGCGAAGCGCTGTCGGGCCTGTCCCCGACGGAATTTGTTGACGAACGTTTTGGCCTGCCGACGGTACGCGACATCCTGTCCGAACTGGAGAAGCCGGGTCGCGATCCGCGCCCCGAATTCAAGACCGCGACGTTCCGCGAAGGCGTCGAGAAGGTGTCGGATCTCGTGCCGGGCATGACGCTCGAAGGCGTCGTGACGAACGTCGCCGCGTTCGGCGCGTTCGTGGACATCGGCGTCCACCAGGATGGCCTCGTCCACGTATCCGCGATGTCGACGAAGTTCATCAAGGACCCGCATGAGGTCGTGAAGGCTGGCCAGGTCGTCAAGGTGAAGGTGATCGACGTCGACGTGAAGCGCCAGCGCATTGCGCTGACGATGCGCCTCGACGACGACGCGGCAGCGCCCGGCATGTCGTCGCGCGGCGGCCAGGATCGCGGCAACGCGGGGCGCAGCACGGCTCGCCCGCAGCGTTCGCGCGAGCCGGAACCGGCCGGCGCAATGGCCGCGGCGTTCGCGAAGCTGAAGCGCTAAGTACGCGCAAGCTTTCGCGACATAGAAAAAGCCCGCCTTCCGGCGGGCTTTTTTATTGAGTCGTCGTTCTCACTTCCAATATTTTCGATGAAAACCGAATATGCGCGTTTTCATCATCATTCACCCACGTTTAATCGGCGAATTGAACAATCCGCGTTGTGAGATACGTTTTCTTGACGCTTCACATACGGTACATAAAATAAATCTGCGAACGGCAGCATTGTGATGCTTCCGGAATACGCAGCGATCTTTCCGCTCAGCGGCAAGGTTCTCAGCAGCCCTCGCGCACGCCTTGCATTTCCGGCCCTCCCGTCTTTCAGACTCGCTGTTTGCAATCGATTCGCGACGTATTGCATCCGGTATTCGCGTGGCCGGCGAACCGGGACGGATTCGCGAAAAATGGATCGGAGAACCATGACAGAAGACAATCTGAAAACCGAACTGGCCGCATTGCGCATTCCCGTTTTCGATGTGCCGTGGGCCGGCGCCTGTTCACCGCACGTCGAGCGAATCGAATCGCGCATGCTCGAATGGGCAGACGCATACGGCATGTTCATCAGCGACGCCTACCGGGAACGCGTCGCGCGCACCCGGTACGGCTGGCTCGCCGCGCGCTGCTACCCGAACGCCGATCCTTCCCTGCTGCAGGTGCTCGCCGATTATTTCGTGTGGTTCTTTCTCGTCGACGACCTGTTCGTCGATCGCGTGGAACCGGTCGGCCCTGATACGTTGCGCAATCTGACCGCGATGATCGATGTGCTCGACTACGAATGTACCGGCTCCCAACCTGTCTATGGAGAGCGAGCGTGGCTCGATCTGTGTCAGCGCCTGCGCGCGCGCCTGTCGGCCGAACACTTCGCGCGCTTCGCACAAGGGATGCGCCTGTGGGCGACCACCGCCGGGCTGCAGATCCTCGGCCACCTGAGAGCCGAGCCAGTCGCAGTGCCACAGTATGAAACGATCCGGCGTCACACGAGCGGGATGAATCCGTGCCTCGCACTGGCGGACGCGGCCAACGCCGGCGCCGTCCCGCCCGATACGTTTCACCGGCGGGAAATCCAGACGCTGTGCCGGCACGCGAATCATATCGTCTGCTGGAGCAACGACATCCAGAGCGTCGGCGTCGAAGCGCGCCAGCCCGGGCAGTTCCGGAACATGGTGCTGATCCACGCATCGCGCGGCCATACGCTGCAGGCAAGCGTCGACTACACGGCCGAGCGTGTACGCACCGAGATCACCGACTTCGTCCTGTGCGCCGCTGCACTCACCCAGCATGCCGACACACGCGTGCACGGTCTCGTCGACGGCTGCCGATACTGGATACGCGGCTATCTGGATTGGGTGGCGCGGGATACGCAGCGCTATGCGGCTGCTTTCGCGGCCGGCGATGCGGACGATCGCGGCCTGATTGCCTGTTCGCCTGACTCGGCGGCGCGCGGCTGAACGGCCCGCGCGCCACTCCGCGATCAGATTTCGATCTTCGTCCCGAGTTCGACCACGCGGTTCGCCGGGATCGAGAAGAAGTCGGTCGGCTTCGCGGCGTTCTGGTGCATCCATGCGAACACGCGCTCGCGCCAGATCGACATCCCGGGCAGATGCGTCGGCACGACCGTTTCGCGCGCGAGGAAGAACGACGTATCCATCAGCTCGAACGTCATGTCGTGCGTGCGGCCGAATTCTTCGAGCACGGCCTTCACGTCCGGCGTCTCGTTGAAGCCGTACTCGGCCCTGACGATATACAACCCGCCGCCCGCATCACGCGAGGTCTGGCGCTTGTCGTCGCGCACGTAAGGAATGTCGCGCGTGACGAACGTAAGGAAAATGGTTCGCTCGTGCAGCACCTTGTTGTGCTTCAGGTTGTGCAGCAGGCTGACGGGCACGAGCTTGTCGTTGCCGGTCAGGTAGATCGCGGTACCCGAGACACGGTGCGGCGGATGCGCGAGCAGCCCCTGCAGGAACGGCTCGAGCGGGATACCGTCGGCCGCCGTGCGCTCCTTGACGATGTGACGCCCCTTGTACCAGGTCATCAGCAGGAAGAACAGCAGCGCGCCGATGCCGAGCGGCAGCCAGCCGCCCTGCGCGACCTTCAGCAGGTTCGCGCCGAAGAAGCCGAGGTCGACCGCGAGGAACACCGCGATGATCGCGCCGACCAGCAGCCGGTTCCAGTTCCACACCTTCACCATCACGACCGCCGCGAGCACGGTCGTGATCACCATCGTCGCCGTCACCGCGATACCGTACGCAGCCGCGAGGTTGTCGGAGCTCTTGAAGCCGATGACGATGCAGAGGATCACGAACAGCAGCAGCCAGTTCACGACCGGCACGTAGATCTGGCCGATCGCGAGTTCCGACGTATGCAGCACCTTCATGCGCGGCACGTAGCCGAGCTGGATGGCCTGCGACGTCAGCGAATACGCGCCCGAGATCACTGCCTGCGACGCGATCACGGTTGCGACCGTCGACAGTATGACGAGCGGCAGCAGCCCCCATTCGGGTGCCAGCAGGAAGAACGGGTTCTCGATCGCCTTCGGGTTCTGGATCAGCAGCGCGCCCTGGCCGAAGTAGTTCAGCACGAGCGACGGCATCACGAGCCCGTAGGCGGCGATGCGGATCGGCTTCGCGCCGAAGTGGCCCATGTCCGCGTAGAGCGCTTCCGCACCGGTCAGCACCAGCACGACCGAGCCGAGCACGACGTACGCCTGCAGCAGGTGGTCGGCCATGAACGACGCCGCGTAATACGGGTTGACGGCCGCCATGATGCCCGGCACGCGCACGATGTGGTACACGCCGAGCGCCGCGATCACGACGAACCACAGCACCATGATCGGGCCGAACAGCTTGCCGACCAGCGCGGTGCCGTGACGCTGGATCCAGAACAGCGCGATCAGGATCACGATCGTGATCGGCAGCACGAGATGGGACAGGTGTGGCGTCGCGATTTCGAGGCCTTCGACCGCCGACATCACCGAGATCGCCGGCGTGATCACCGCGTCCCCGTAGAACATGCACGCGCCGAAGATCCCGAGCGCCATCAGCGCGCCCGCGACGCGGGTCTTCGAGTCGAGCGGCCGCAACGACAAAGCCATCAGCGCGAGCACGCCGCCTTCGCCGTTGTTGTCCGCCCGCATCACGAACAGCAGGTACTTGATGCCGACCACCAGGATGATTGCCCAGAACAGCAGCGAGATCACGCCGAGAATCGATCCTTCGGTGAGCGGAATGCCGTGTGCGGGGCTGAACGCCTCCTTGAGCGAATACAGCGGGCTGGTGCCGATGTCGCCGAACACGACGCCGATGGCTGCTATCGCTAGCGCCCGCATCGAGTGTTGTTGCGTCGAATGCGGCGCGTGTGCTGCGTCGGTCGCGTGGATCGTGTCGTTCATATGAAGCGTAATAATCAGGTCCGGGTCGGACAAAACGAGCGCTATTCTACTCGCGCCCCCGTGAAACGCCGCCCTGCTCTGTTGCCTTGTAACCACGTGATCCACGCTGCGCATGCATTCCGGCGCGAGCTGTGGCAGGGCTGCCAATCATAGCCGGGGCAGCGCCGTCTGCCTACCGGATCCACGATGCGCGCGGCGCCGATACGTATGGCGCCCCAATGAAAAACGGCGCCGCAAGCGGCGCCGTACAAGGCTTTCCTTCGATTGGCCGGCCGCTTACGCGCCCGAACCGTCGCGCTGTGCGCGACCGCGCTTGATCCACGCCTCGAGGTTGTGCGGGCGAACCGTGTCCCACTCCTCGAACGGCTGATGAATCCACGGATTCGTCGGCAGAAACTGCGTGTGATAGTCCGGCTTGACCTTCGAGCAACCCTTGTACCAGAGCACGGCCGAGCGCACGGCCGTCACCGACGGATAGCGCTCCTTCAGATGCTCCTGCACGCGCGCAAGCGTGACGCCCGAATCGACGAGATCGTCGACCAGCAGCACGTTGCCCGCCAAGTTGCCGCGCGTCATCGTGATGTACTGCGCGATGTCGAGGTCGCCCTGCTCCGTGCCGGCCGCTTCGCGGTACGAACTCGTCGCGAGAATCGCGAGCGGCACGTCGTAGATGCGTGACAGTTGATCGCCGACGCGCAGGCCGCCGCGCGCGAGACACAGGATCTGGTCGAACTTCCAACCCGATGCATGCACCTGAAGCGCGAGCAGCTCGATGAGACGGTGATACTCGTCCCAACCTACCCACAGGTTCTTGTCGTCGTTGCGCGGATCGGTCATCAAGTCTGCCGCCGTCATCGTGATTTGCTGCGTCATCTGGAAATTACACCTTGAACGGATGGCGGAGCAGAATCGTTTCGTCGCGGTCCGGACCCGTCGACACCATGTCGACCGGCACGCCAGCCACTTCCTGGACGCGGGTCAGGTAAGCCTGCGCGTTCGCCGGCAGTGCTTCCCACGTCTTGATGCCGACCGTGCTTTCCTTCCAGCCGGCAAACGTTTCGTATACAGGCTCGCAACGGGCCACATCAGCGGCACCGCGCGGCAGGATGTCCGCATCCTTGCCGTCGATCTTGTAGCCGACGCACAGCTTGACTTCGTCGAGGCCGTCGAGCACGTCGAGCTTCGTCATGCACAGGCCCGACACGCCGTTGATCTGGATCGAGCGGCGCAGCGCGGCTGCGTCGAGCCAGCCCGTGCGGCGCGGACGGCCGGTGACCGAACCGAATTCCTTGCCGACGTTCGCGAGCGTGACGCCGACCTGGTCCTGACGCTGCGGATTGTCCGCATCGTACAGTTCGCTCGGGAACGGGCCCGAGCCGACGCGCGTGCAATATGCCTTCGTGATGCCAAGGATGTAGTTGAGCTTCTGCGGACCGACGCCCGCGCCAGCCGACGCCGCACCTGCGACGCAGTTGCTCGACGTGACGAACGGATAGGTGCCGTGATCGATGTCGAGCAGCGTGCCTTGTGCGCCTTCGAACAGCAGGTTCTGGCCCGCATTGTTCGCGTCGTACAGGCGGCGCGACACGTCGGCCACCATCGGCTTCAGGCGGTCGGCATAGCCGAGCATCGTGTCGAGCGTGGCCTGGAAATCGACGGCCGCGCCGCCCAGGTACTGGGTCAGCACGAAGTTGTGGAAATCGAGGTTTTCGCGCAGGCGGTCAGCGAAGGTCTTCGCGTCGAACAGGTCCTGCACGCGCAGCGCGCGACGGCCGACCTTGTCTTCGTACGCGGGGCCGATGCCGCGGCCCGTCGTGCCGATCTTGCCCGCACCCTTGCGCGCTTCGCGCGCCTGGTCGATCGCAATGTGGTACGGCAGGATCAGCGTCGTGGCTTCGGAAATGAACAGGCGGTCGCGCACGTTCACGCCGGCTTCTTCCAGCTCGCCGATTTCCTTGAACAGTGCTTCGGGGGACAGGACGACGCCGTTGCCGATGTAGCAGGCGACGCCTTCACGCATGATGCCCGACGGAATGAGGCGCAAGATCGTTTTCTTGCCGCCGATGATGAGGGTGTGGCCGGCGTTGTGACCGCCCTGGAAACGCACGACGCCCTGAGCGTGGTCCGTCAGCCAGTCGACGATCTTGCCCTTGCCTTCATCACCCCATTGCGTTCCCACGACGACGACATTGCGCCCGGGAGTCACGTTCACTGCGCTGGCAGACATGTTGATTCGTTAGCTGGTTAAAAACGTATTCTACCTATGTTCGCGGGCGATTCCGAATTTTTCCGTTTCGCTTCAACGATATGCACGCCGAAGCACGTCCCGCGAACGCCTGTTTATCGGGGTTCGACCACCCATGCGCCGTTGCGCTCGACGAGCGAACGGTCGCACGCGAACTCGTCGAGTACATGGTCGTGGCCCGGCAGTGCCTGGATCACGACCTCGCCTGCATCGCGCAGCGCCGCGACGGCCGCGCTCAGCGCGTCGTCCTGCGCCCACGGCGCGAGAATCGCGGTGCCGCGCGCCTCGACCGGCGAGATCCGCGCGAGCTCGCGCAGATCGAGCGAGAAACCCGTAGCCGGACGGGCGCGGCCATACGCCTGACCGACGTGGTCGTAACGGCCGCCCCGCGCGATCGCGTTCGGCACGCCGTCGATGTAGGCGCTGAACATCGCACCGCTGTGATACGCATAGCCACGCAGGTCGCCGAGATCGATCGCCACCTCGGCACCCTTCGCCTGCGCTGCAAGCTGCGCCAGATCGTCGAGCGCCCGCGTGATTTCGGGCAGCACCGGCAAGCGCGCGCGCGCCTCGGCGAGCACGCTCGCGTCGCCATAGAGGTGCGGCAGCGCGCGCAGCGCGGCGCGCGTATCGGCGCCGAGATCATCGGTGAGCTCGTTCAGCAGCGGCACGTCCTTGCCCGACAGCGCGTCGTACAGCGACTCGCCGCGCTCGGCAGCCTGCGCGTCGCGCGCCAGCAGCGCCGCGAGCACGCCCGCGTGGCCGAGGTCGAGACGGATGCGCGAAAGGCCTGCGAGATGCAGCGCGTCGAGCATCAGTTGCTGGATTTCGAGATCGGCTTCCAGCCCGGCGTGCCCGTAGATTTCAGCGCCGATCTGGATCTGCTCGCGCGTCGCGTGCAGGCCGCGCGGACGCGTATGCATCACGTGGCCCGCATAGCAGAGGCGCGTCACGCCCTGGCGGTTCAACAGGTGCGCGTCGATCCGCGCGACCTGCGGCGTGATGTCCGCGCGCAAGCCGAGCGTCCGGCCCGACAGCTGGTCGACCAGCTTGAAGGTGCGCAGGCGCAGGTCGGCGCCGCCGCTCGTCAACAGCGACTCGAGATACTCGAGCAGCGGCGGCATCACCATTTCGTAGCCATACGAACGGAAGCGGTCGAGCAGCCTGCGGCGCAGCTCCTCGATCTTGCGCGCTTCCGACGGCAGTACGTCGGCGATATTCTCGGGAAGTAACCAGGTCGACATCGGTACGGTCCTACGACGGGAAACAGCGCGCGACACGCGCGCCGCGATGTGAATCGGAAATTCTGAATTCGGGCGGGACGAACGGCGGATACGCCGTCTGGATCAGGTCCCCGGTCAGGTCGCGAGCAGCAGCAGTATGAGCCCGAGCACCATCACGATCAGCCCGCCGATCCGGATATGATGCGGCGGCCGCTCAGCTATTCTACGAAACGTGTCGCGCCAGGCGACGGGAAACACGAAGGGGAACGCCCCCTCGATGATCAGCATCAGCGCTACTGCGAGCAACAACGAGCCAGCCAGGTCCATGCGAGCGACGGCGCCGCTCGACGCGGCGCCCCAAGGTCAGTGTTTGCGGGGAGCAGGCGCCGCCGGTGCGGCACCGCCCGTCGGGCTGCGCATGAAGCGGAAGAACTCGCTGTCGGGATCGACGACGATGATGTCGTTGCGCTTGAACGTGTTCCGGTACGCCTGCAGGCTCGCGTAGAACTGGTAGAACTGCGGATCGCGGCCGAACGCATCGGCGGCAATCGTGGCAGCCTTCGCGTCGCCCTCGCCCTTGATCGTCTGCGCGGACTTGTACGCGTTCGCGAGCACGGCCTGCTGTTCGCGTTCGGCGTCCGCCTTGATCTGCTCGACGTCGGCCGCGCCTTGCGCACGCACCTGCGCCGCCTGATCGCGCAGCGCGCCGATCATCCGCTGATAAACGGCGTCGGTCTGCGCGGCCGGCAAGTCGACGCGCGTCAGTTGGACGTCGACCACGTCGACGCCGAAACCGGCCGCCTTCGCCTTCACGTCGTCGCGCGCCGCGTCGGCGATCGCACGCTGGCCGCCGAGCGCGTCGTCGAGCGCGTGCTTGCCGAACGCGTCACCGAGTGCGCTTTTCAGCGCGCCGGCCAGACGGTCGCCGGCTGCCGACGGGTCGCCCCCGGTCGCCGTGAAATACTTCATCGGATCGCTGATCCGGTACTTCACCGCGTAGGCGACGAGCAGGTCGTGCTTGTCTTCCGTTGCCAGTTGCAACGGATCCGACGACTCGAGCGATTGCAGGCGCGTGTCGATCAGCGTGGCCGTCTGCAGCGGCGGCGGCAATTTGAAATGAATGCCGGGGCCTGCCAGTTCGGGCTGCGCGCCATCGCGCCCCGACAGCACGGCCGCATGGCGCGGATCGACGGTCAGGACTGTCGACGATGCCGCGAAGGCAACGATCACGATTGCGACGACGAGCGCAATGATTCGGTTCATGTTCTGCGCTCCCCGTTACTTCAGATCGTCTTCGCGCGACCGGCTGCGAAATGCCTCGCGCGATCGCAGCACGTCGGTGCCCGACGCCGCCGCGGCTGCAGCCGCACTCGCGGGTGCCGCTGCAGC
>NZ_JAAGPG010001214.1:0-829 GCF_017104665.1 Burkholderia sp. Se-20378
GCGTCGGGTGCGCTTGTGTGTTTTTGTGAATGACGCGTGGACCACCGAGATCGACACGCTTGCGCCCCCTCTTGCCCTGCCCGACGCGCTTCCGCTCTAACGTGCCGGGCGTCAGCGTCATCCCGTCCGGCATGGCCCCCGGCATCGCGCGCCGGCCCGCGGCCGCACACAGCAGCCCGAGCCCGAAGATCGCGCCGCGATGCGTATTGACGCCGCCGGTCGCGGCAAGCATCGCGTGCTCGGCGCGCAGGCCGATCTTGCGCAGCACGGCCATGTCCGCATCGCGTGCGCCCGCGTCGGCCAACTCGGCGAAGTACGGCCGCAGCACGGCGGCGCTGCGGGCGAACGTCGCCGCATCCATGTCGGTGTGACTGCCGGTGTCGACGTGACTGACGAGCCCCGGCTTCGGATAGGTCTCGATTTCGAGCACGAGGCTGCGCTCGGCCAGTTCGGCGATGCGCTCGGCTTCGGACGGCGCCGGTACGCGGCAGGCAGCCCAGGCGCTCATCGCGACCCTCCGATGAATGCGTCGGCCGGCATCAGTTCGACGGTGGTCGCGGTCTTGACCGCGACTTCAGGCTGCCGTGCATGGAGTTCGCGCCAGTTGACGCCCGCGCCGTCGTCGCGAAGCAGTTCGCCGTCGATGCACATCGGCGCGCGCGCGTCGATCGCCGCGAGGCCGTCGAGCAGCGCAGCGAGCGATGCGGCCGCCGGCAGCGGAAACACGAGGTCGAGATCGGACGATGCGCTCAAGTACGGCTCGCCCGTCAGCGCCTGCCACGCGAGGCTGCCGAACACGCGGCCCTGCACGCCGCAGCGCGCGCCGAGC
>NZ_JAAGPG010001215.1:0-828 GCF_017104665.1 Burkholderia sp. Se-20378
ACCTCCACGTCGATCACCCCCACTGGACGCACCACTCCGACACCGATCCCGATCCTCAAGCTCTCGGCCTCACCAGTCACCATCTCGCCTACGTCATCTATACCTCCGGCTCTACCGGTACACCTAAAGGCGTCATGGTCGAGCATTGCAGCGTGGCCCATCTGGCTCAGGCGCAGATCGCGCGCTTCCATGTCTCAGCGGACAGCCACGTGATGCAATTCGCCTCGCCCGGTTTCGATGCCAGCATCTCTGAAATGGTGATGGCGCTGTGCGCCGCCGCCACCTTGTACCTGCCAACCCAGACAGAACGTCAAACGGGTCCGGGACTTCTAGACTACCTGAGTCGGCACGGTATCACGCATGCCACGTTGCCTCCTGCATTGTTTCAGGACCATACGCATCTGGAACGACTCACCGCGCAACAGACGCTTATCCTGGCCGGTGAAGCACCGAAGTTGGAATTGATTCAAGCCTTGGCCAAGCAGACTCAGACCACGGTGATCAATGGCTACGGACCTACTGAGGGTACCGTCTGTGCCACCGCCTGGACCTGCCCAGCCGAGGTTAGTGAGCTCACTGCCGTTCCGATAGGCCGTCCGATTGCCAACACGCGGATCTACCTGCTCGATAGTTACGGCCAGCCGGTCCCACTAGGCGCAGTTGGTGAGATCTACATCGGCGGTGCCGGTGTCGCGCGCGGTTACCTTAACCGTCCCGAGCTCACCGCCGAGCGCTTCCTCGCCGATCCGTTCGTGGCCGATCCTCTCGCCCGCATGTACAAGACCGGGGATCTGGCCCGCTACCTTCCCGACGGTAACCTGGTCTTCC
>NZ_JAAGPG010001216.1:0-735 GCF_017104665.1 Burkholderia sp. Se-20378
CGGCGGCGCCGTCCGGTACGACGCCGGATACACCGCCCGACGCGTCGGCCGATGCCGATGCCGCGTTCTGGCGCGGCTTCGGCGATCCGGCGCTGACGCAGCTGATCGACGCGGCGCTCGCGGCGAACCAGGACCTGCAGGTCGCCGTGTCGCGCTACGACGCATCGAATGCGCTGCTGTCGCAGGCGACGTTCGACCGCTACCCGACGATTACCGCGAGCGGGCAGATCGGCCATCAGCTGATGAGCAAGGACCAGGCGTTCGGCGCGCCGCGCAGCCAGCGCGATACGCCGACGTCCAGCATCGGGATCAATGCGGCGTGGGAGCTGGACCTGTTCGGCCGCGTGCGTCGTTCGATCGAGTCGCAGCGGGCGGAAACGGCCGCCAGCGCGGCGGACGTACGCGCGGTGCGCGTCGCGATTGCCGGCGAGGTGGCGAGCACGTACGTCGATCTGCGCGGCTCGCAGGAGCGGCTGCGGATCGCGCGCGAAAACGCCGACAACCAGAAGCAGACGCTCGCGCTGATCAATGCACGCGTCGGCGCGGGGCGTGGCTCCGAACTCGATGCGGCGCGGGCGCGCGCGCAGTACGAATCGACGACGTCGCGGATCGCCGTGTACGAAGCGGCGATCGGCGTCGACGAGCACCGGCTCGCGGTGCTGACCGGGCAGACGCCGGACGCGCTGATCGGCCGCTTCGATCTCCCGAAGGCAGCCGCGTCGGCGGGCACGCCCG
>NZ_JAAGPG010001217.1:0-732 GCF_017104665.1 Burkholderia sp. Se-20378
TCGCGCCGAGCGCGCGCACGAGCAGCGGCTGCGCGTCGACCCAGCGTTCGAGCGCGCCCGCCAAATCGGGAGACGACAGCACGCGAAAGCTCGACAGCAGGGTCCGCACGGGCCGCGCCGGCGCATCGTAGCCGGCCGACGCGCGATGCAGTTCGGCCAGCGCGCGTCCGGCCGCGTATGCGTGCGACGGATGCGTGAACGGCTGCCACGACATCACGCCGCGATACGGGTCGACGCCGGGCGCACGCACGTGCACCTCGTAGGTCCAGTCACCGGCGGCGAACGCGGTCGCGCCGTCGCGATCCGCGAGAATGTCGACCACGGGCATCCCGCGCTCGCGCAGATGCGCGATGAAGCGATGCTCCTCCTCGAGCCCTTCGACATCGCGCAGGCTCACGTGATGACGTTTGACGAACAGTCCGCGCCCGTCGGTCATCTGCACCAGGACGGCCGCCGCGAACTGCCGCGGGCTGTGCCACGTCAACCGTGCCGGCTCGCCGGCGCCGTCGATCCGCGCGAGCACCGCCGCCACCTCGTCGTGCGTCATCAGCGGCCAGTCGCGTTCGGCCTGCTCGCCGTCGACACCGAATTGCGGCGGCGCGACGTCACGCGACAGGGATCCGTCCGGCTCGAGTGGGAATGACATGAACGACGTTGCTCCGTGGTTGATTCAGATCGGCGCGTGGATCAGCGCGCGCCGCCACCGGTTGCCAGCGCACCGCCGGCCGCCGC
>NZ_JAAGPG010001218.1:0-817 GCF_017104665.1 Burkholderia sp. Se-20378
GGCGCGGCGCGATGTCGACCGGCTCGGCACCGGCGCGCGCGACGCGCTCGGCCAGCTCGGCGCGCACCTGACCGAAACGATCCAGGGGCTCGCGGAGCTGACCGCGTTCCAGGCCGTCGCGCGCCGGCGTGAAGCGTTCGTGGCCGAAGTCGATGCGTACCGCAAGCAGCGCGCGAAGCTGCTCGACGACCTGTCGTCGCAGAGCGCCGCGCTGGAAATCGCGAGCGGGCTCGGCGGGCTGGTCGTCGCGGCGCTCGGCGCGCTGCTGTGTGCACGCGGCTGGTTTCCGCGCGAGTCGTTGCCGCTGCTGGTGCTGGTGGCGGTAGCCGCCTTCATGCCGGTGGCCGAAATCGGCCAGGTCGCGCGCCAGCTCGCCGACACCATCGCATCGACCCGCCGCTTGCGCGCACTGGAGAAGGAGCCGGTGCCGGTGACGGACGGCGCGCACGCGATGCCTGCCGATCCGGCCGTGCGTTTCGAGGCCACGTCGTTCACGTACCCGGGCCGCAGCGTGCCCGCGATCGACCGCGTGAGCTTCGAGGTGCCGCGCGGCAGCACGGTCGCGCTGGTCGGTGCGTCGGGTGCCGGCAAGTCGACGGTCGCGAGCCTGCTGCTGCGCTTCTGGGATCCGCAGCAGGGCCGTGTGACGCTCGGCGGCGTCGACCTGCGCGACTTGCGGCTCGACGACTTGCGGCAGCACATCGCGCTGGTTGCGCAGGATACCTACCTGTTCAACGACACGCTCGAAGCGAACATCCGGCTCGCCGCGAACGACGCGTCCGACGCGGACGTGCAGCGCGCGATCGACCATGCGGCG
>NZ_JAAGPG010001219.1:0-512 GCF_017104665.1 Burkholderia sp. Se-20378
GCGTTCCGGAAAGGCTTCGACGCGGTCGCCGTCGTCGAGCGGCCGGTCGAGCGCGGCTGGCGCGTCGTTCACGCACAGCCGGCCGATTTCGGTATGCGGGACGCCGAGCGCCTCGATTGCGTGCTTCAGCGTCGCGTCACGCGCACACACATGCCCGAACGCGCGGTCGCGCTGGGTGCGCGGGAGAAAGGCGTTCAGTTCGTCGTGGAAGCGGAAGGTCGCGGTCGCCATGCGCGCAGTATCACCGTGCATCGCCGGCTGCGTGCCCTGCAGACGTCGCGCATCTGTGGTTAACTCCCCGCTCCACGGAGCGAAGGAGCGGGAAATGGATCTCGGATTTATCGGGCTGGGTGAAATGGGGCAGGCAATCGCAACGAACCTGCTGAAGGCCGGGCATACGGTGCGAGTCTGGAACCGGTCGCGCGAGCGCGCCGAGCCGCTCGTTGCCGTCGGCGCGCAGATCGTCGACACGCCGGCCGACGCGTTTCGCGGCGACGCGGTGTTCTCGATGC
>NZ_JAAGPG010001220.1:0-244 GCF_017104665.1 Burkholderia sp. Se-20378
CCGCTTGAAAAAAAAAAATCTTTCAGGATGGCGGAGAGAAACGAGCCGGATACCAGAACTAAGTAACCACTGCCGATGATAGTTGGATTCATTATACATCGAAACTGTTTACAAATGAGTCGAAATTAGTCACATCGTAATGTCAGCGTGGACACGTCGCGTTGCTCGCTACATATTCCGCACTCGTTACCTTGCAGCAGTCGCAGAGAACTACGACGACCAACTCTCGAGAACACTCTTGCGA
>NZ_JAAGPG010001221.1:0-700 GCF_017104665.1 Burkholderia sp. Se-20378
AGCTATGACGACTCGCGTCCGCGCCGCGCAGGTGGCGAAGGCGGTGCACGCGCACCGTATCGCGACAACGCATCCGGCGAAGGCGCGAAGCGCAGCTTCGGCGACCGCCGTACGTCGTCCGATCGCCCGCCGCGCCGCGATGACGATGCTCGTCCGCGTCGCGCAGGTTCCAGTGAAGGCGGTGCCCGCGCGCCGTATCGCGACAACGCATCCGGCGAAGGCGCAAAGCGCAGCTTCGGCGACCGCCGCACGTCGTCCGATCGCCCGCCGAGCCGCGATGACGATGCACGTCCGCCTCGCGCGGGGTCCAGTAAAGGCGGCGCAGGGGCACCGTCGCGCGACACCGCATACGGCGAAGACGCGCAGCGAAGCGCAGGGCACCGGCGCACGCCGTCCGCGGACCCCCCGCCGCGCCGCGATGACGGTGTCCGCTCCCGTCGCGCAGGTTCCAGTGAAGGCGGTGCCCGCGCGCCGTATCGCGACAACGCATCCGGCGAAGGCGCGAAGCGCAGCTTCGGCGACCGCCGCACGTCGTCCGATCGCCCGCCGCGCCGCGATGACGATGCTCGTCCGCGTCGCGCAGGTTCCAGTAAAGGCGGCGCACGTGCACCGTATCGCGACAACGCATCCGGCGAAGGCGCGAAGCGCAGCTTCGGCGACCGCCGCACGTCGTCCGATCACCCGCCGCGCCGCAACGACG
>NZ_JAAGPG010001222.1:0-655 GCF_017104665.1 Burkholderia sp. Se-20378
CGGTGCCGCGCAACGCGAGCGGCACGGTCGGCGCGAACGCGATCGCGTTTTCGCGCGTGGCCGGCAGCAGCGCGGCGAGCCGGTTCAGCCAGCCGTCCTTCACCTGGTACGGCGCGCGGCCGCCCGTCTCGAGCACGTTCTGGCCGTCGAAATGCGAGCGGTCGCGATACGGCGATGCGATCGCATGAACGAACAGTGCCTGCCCGTCGCGATACAACTGCGCAGTCTGCACGAGCGACGGATGCAGCGCGAACGTGCCGTCGAGCCGCGTCGCGGCCGACGTGTCGATCGCCAGCGGGCCGCGCAGCGACGCATACGCGGGCTCGGCATACGGGACGACGATGTTCAGGCCGTCGGCCGCGCCGCGCTGGATCACGAACACGAAGCGCCGATCGGTCTCGACGTTCGCGAACACGATCCGCGGTGCGACGAGGATCGCGCCTGCACCAGCGGCGGCCACACTCAGGAATTGTCGGCGGGACAGTGCCATGGTCATCTCCGTTGGAAATCGGGTGAGACGAGCAGCAGCGCGAGCGACGTGGTCGCGCTTTCGGCGCGCGACAGCGCGGTCGCGGTCGGCGCGCTCAACGAACCGGCCAGCAGCGTGTTGCCGAGCGTGCGCGGGTCAAGCCGGTCGCCCGTGCGCGCGGCCAGC
>NZ_JAAGPG010001223.1:0-669 GCF_017104665.1 Burkholderia sp. Se-20378
AAAAGCAGTGGTGCAAGCGTACTCAGTGGAGAGTAACAGTGCAATGTTTTTTGTGTCAATGAAACGCCAAACACCGGGAGCAACACGGTTGCGCCCACACTGTCCCTACACGACGCCCTCCCGATCTCGCTCGACGTCCGCGGGCCGGCCCGGGCGCCAACGGCCAGCGCGCGGGACGTCACGCGCTTCACACGCCAGCTCGCAAGCCTGCTGCAGGCCGGGTTGCCGCTCGCGCCGTCGCTCGAGATGCTCGCGCGCACGCGGCCACACGACGGCTTGCCGCGCATCGCCGCAGGTCTCGCCCGCGAGCTCGTCGGCGGACGGCGCTTCGCCGATGCCCTCGCACGCTATCCATCCCAGTTCGGCACGCTGTATCGCCAGCTGATCGAGGTCGGCGAAGCGTCCGGCTCGCTTGGCATCGTGCTGACTCGGGTCGCGGAGCACCGCGAGCGCACCGAAGCGCAGTGGCGCAAGCTGCGGGCCGCGCTCGCCTACCCGGCGGCCATCATCCTGTTCGGGCTCGCGATCTCGGCCGCGTTGATGGTGTGGGTGGTACCGACGTTTCGCCAGATCTTCGACGGTTTTGGCGCCGCACTGCCTGCGCCAACCCGCGCGCTGCTCGCGCTGTCCTCCGCGCTGTCGGCGTGGGGCGGCGTGCTCGCTGCCGGT
>NZ_JAAGPG010001224.1:0-576 GCF_017104665.1 Burkholderia sp. Se-20378
TCTCGCGCTCGATACGCCGTTCGGCACGATCTACACGACGAACCTCACACCCGATCCGGAAACCGGCATCGGCACGTGGTCGTATCCGGCGTTCGCGCGCGCGATGCGCGAAGGCATCTCGCGCGACGGCACGCACCTGTACCCGGCGTTCCCGTACACGGCGTTCGCGAAGCTGAGCGAGCCCGACTTGCTCGCGCTCTATGCGTACCTGATGTCGCAGCCGCCGGTGAAGCACGTGCCGCCGAAGACGAAGCTGCCGTTCCCGCTCGACCAGCGGCGCCTCGTGGCCGGCTGGAACTGGCTGTTTCACGATGCGCGGCCGTTCGCGCCGGACCCGGCGCGCTCCGCGATGTGGAATCGCGGCAAGTATCTGGTCGACGGCGCCGGGCACTGCGGCGCGTGCCATACGCCGCGCAACGCGCTGGGTGCGGAGAAGGGCGGTGTTGCATACCTGTCGGGCGGCGAGGCCGAGGGATGGGTCGCGCCGCCGCTCGTCGCGTCGCCGGCTTCGCCGGTGCCGTGGACCGAAGGCGCGCTGTTCGACTACCTGCGCACGGGTTTCTCCGCGCAGCATGG
>NZ_JAAGPG010000122.1:0-19338 GCF_017104665.1 Burkholderia sp. Se-20378
CGCTGGTCGCGATCGGCGCGTCCGCGGGCGGGCCGACCGCGCTGACCGCGCTGCTGCGGGCGCTGCCTGCCGACTTTCCGGCGGCGATCGTGATCGTCCAGCACGTCGACCAGGCGTTCGCGCTCGGGATGGCCGAGTGGCTCGACGGCTATACGCGGCTGCCGGTGCGCGTCGCGCGGCAGGGCAGCGTGCCGCAGTCCGGCGAGGTGCTGCTCGCGGCGACCAACGATCACCTGTACCTGTCGCCGCGCGGCGTGCTCGGCTATACGCGGCATCCGGTCGAGACGCCGTACCGGCCGTCGATCGACGTGTTCTTCAACAGCGTCGCCGACGGCTGGCAGGGCGAGGCGTTCGGCGTGCTGCTGACGGGCATGGGGCGCGACGGCGCGCTCGGCCTGAAGGCGATGCGCGCGAAGGGTTGCTACACGATCGCGCAGGACGAGGCGACCAGCGCTGTCTACGGGATGCCGAAGGCGGCCGCGGCGATCGGCGCGGCGTCGGCGATCCTGCCGCTCGAGCGGATCGCGCCCCAGCTGATCTCGCGCATCACGCGCCCGCTGCGCGACTAACGGCGTCCAGGCAGCGCGCGCGGCGCTATCCGGTGGCCGCGTTGCGGGCGGCGCGGGGCGTCGCGTACAATGGCGGCCAGCGGAGATGGCATGCCTCCCTGCGGTCGTATTCGGCGCGTTGCGCACGGTGCGGCCCTCAACCGCCGGTTAGCCCGGCTGATGATGCCTGCGTGTTCCTGGGTCGTCAGGAGGTCGCAGGCCGTCCATGCGGTATTCTGCCGCCCAGGTTTTGATGTTCCGTCGAATCTGGAAATCATGTTTTTCACGACTTCTGCCGATCTTCTCGCGACCGTGCGCTATGTGTGCCGCTGGCTCGCGCTCTCGGCCCTGCTTGGCACGCTGGCCGGCACGGCTTCCGCCTTGTTCCTGATCGCGCTCGACTGGGCGACCGGCACGCGCGTGGCGCATCCGTGGCTGCTGTGGGGGCTGCCGGCCGCCGGTTTCGCGACCGGCTGGATCTACCATCGCTTCGGCCAGTCCGTTGCGCGCGGCAACAACCTGCTGATCGACGAGATCCACGACCCGAAGGCGCTGGTGCCGAAGCGGATGGCACCGCTCGTGCTTGTCGCGACCGTCGTCACGCACCTGTTCGGCGGCTCGGCCGGGCGCGAGGGCACGGCCGTGCAGATGGGCGGCGCGCTCGCCGATCGCGTCACGCACGTGTTCCGTCTCGATCGGGAGCATCGCCGCGTGCTGCTGATGGGCGGCATCGCGGCCGGTTTCGCATCGGTGTTCGGCACGCCGCTCGCGGGCGCCGTGTTCGGGCTCGAAGTGCTCGCGATCGGGCGCGTGCGGTACGACGCGCTGCTGACCTGCGTTGCGTCGGCGATCGTCGCGGACGTCGTCTGCCGCGCGTGGGGCGTGCATCACACGGCCTATGCGATTCCGTTCGTGCCGGCCGTGTCGGCGACGGGGCTGGCCGTGACGGTCGTGGCGGGCATCGCGTTCGGCGTGGTTGGGCGGCTGTTTGCGTTCGCGACGCATGCGCTGACCGCGTGGTTCAGGCGCGTCGTCCGCTATGCGCCGCTGCAGCCGGTGCTCGGCGGCCTGCTGGTCGCCGCGGCCGCTACCGCGCTGAACGTGCCGCAGTATCTCGGCCTCGGCATCCCGACGATCGAGGCCGCCTTCCACGGCCCGCTGCCGCTCTACGATTTCGCGGGCAAGTTCGCGTTCACCGTCGTCACCCTTGCGTCGGGGTTCAAGGGCGGCGAAGTGACGCCGCTGTTTTACATCGGCGCGACGCTCGGCAACGCGCTCGGACAGGTGCTGGCGCTGCCGGTACCCGTGCTCGCGGGGCTCGGCTTCGTCGCGGTGTTCGCCGGCGCGGCCAATACGCCGATCGCGTCGACGATCATGGCGATCGAACTGTTCGGCGCGGACATCGGCGTGTATGCGATCGTCGCGTGTGTCGTTGCGTATCTGTTCTCGGGGCACGCGGGGATCTATCGCGCGCAGCGGGTGGCGGTGGGGAAGGGTACGCGGGTGGAAGCGGAGTGAGGTGGGCGCAGGAGAGCGCATGACCACTGCTCATCCCCGTCGACCGTTCCCCGATGCCGATTGCTGAATACCGAAAACCTATCAGGAGCCACTCAATGACGCTGGAAGACTTTCTGATCGAAGCGCGGCGCCTCGCCAGGCCATCCCATCAATACCGCTTCGCGGAAGACGGCGAGCCCGTCACCGGCTACTGGCATGGTGTCGAAGCGGGCGCGTTGTGCCTTTCCGTCGAGCGCGACGGCATGTGGCTGAACGTGTATCTCGACGAGGACGGGAGATCAGGCCGCGTGGAAACCACCGCGCAACCCGTCCGTTCCGAACGCCCGCTGTGCCGATCCGAAGCAACATCGCTCCCGCCGATCGAAGCCGTGTTCCGCTTCGGCTCCGCCGCGATCGGCACCTATCTCGACGCGCATGGCTGGCAACGCGACTGGGGATTCAACAGCAACTTCAAGGGCATCGCGGCGCACGACTACGAGGATGAGTGGATGGCGCAATGCCCGCTCTACACGGGCGGCGTGGTGGCCGTCGCGGGCGGATGGAACATGCCCTGGCCCGACGACGACGCGCTGATCGACCTCGATCTTGTGCTCTGGACGTTCGAGGAATCGGAGCCGTGGGTCGAGGTGTTTTCCGACGGCAGCCGGTACTCGGTGATCCAGCGGATCACCTAGGGCCTGTTCACGCGAAAAACAGGCCCTGCGCGCCGACACCCGTTACTGCTTCGGCAGCCGCGCGACATGCCGCGCCAGCAGTTCCTCGATATCGATGCCTTTTTCCGCCAGCAATGCGGTGACGACGCCGTTGAGCTCACCGAGCGTTTCCTTGACCGCTTCCCGGATCGTGTCGACGACCACCTGCGTGCTGCGCTCGATCTCGATGTTGACCGTGTCGTTGACGCCCTTCGCATCGAAGGTCGTCGCGCGGCGCGTTTCGGGAATCAGCCAGACATCGAACCAGCCTTCGTCGCGGTTGACGTCGGACACCGTCAGGCTGCAGCCGTTGATCGCGATATAACCCTTCGCGAACACATACCGCTTGAACGCCTCCGGCACGCCGATGCGCACCATCCGGTTGTGTTCGGACATCGCGATGTGCCGGATGGTCCCGGTGAAGTCGACATGGCCGGACAGCGGATGCCCGCCGATCTCCGCGCCGTCCTTCGCGGCCCGCTCCACGTTGATGTGCGCGCCCGTCGTGAGGTCGGCCAGCGTGGTGATCCGCAGGCTCGGCAGCATCACGTCGAAGTCGATCAGCTCCGGCGAATGGATGGTCGTCACCGTCAGGCAGACGCCGTCGACCGACACGCTGGCGCCGATCTCGATGTCGTCGGTAAAGCGCTCCGGGAATTCGATGCTGAAGGTTCTCAGTTCCCCGTGATCGGCGATGGTCTTGATGGTGGCAACGCCCTGGACAATTCCTGTAAACATGGTCGATCCCTAGTCGCAAATTTCCTGGTCGACATGATAAGTGATCCCGGACGCGGCGGCCTTGCGGCGCGTGGCGTCGGGGTGTCCGGCCAGCGTCGCGGGCGAAAAAAAGGCCGTGCACCTGGCACGGCCTCGATCCGGATCCGTTTATCGACGTGCGCCGGCGGCGACGACCGCACCGCCGGCGCGCGTTGCGACACGCTTGCATCAAACCTCGGCCGGCTCGCCCAGCGGCCCGGCATCGTCGTCCGCCGTGCGTCGCGGCGAATCGGCGAGCCCCTTCGCAAGCTCCAGCGCCTGCCGCTCGAACAGCCGGCGATAGATGCCGCCGTCGATCCGGATCAGCGCGTCGTGGCTGCCTTCCTCGATCACCTTGCCGCGATCGAGCACCAGCAGCCGGTCGAGCGCGCGCACGGTCGACAGCCGGTGCGCGACCACGAGCGTCGTGCGGCCGACCATCAGCCGCTCCATCGCCTGCTGGATCAGCAGCTCGCTTTCGCTGTCGAGGCTCGACGTGGCTTCGTCGAGGATCAGGATCGGCGCATCGGCGAGGAACGCGCGCGCGATCGCGACCCGCTGGCGTTCGCCGCCCGACAGCTTGATCCCGCGCTCGCCGACGAGCGTGTCATAGCCGTCCGGCAGCGTGGCGATGAAGTCGTGCGCGCTGGCGAGCCGCGCGGCGCGTTCGATGTCGGCCCGGCTCGCGTCGGGGCGCGCATAGGCGATGTTCTCCGCGAGCGTGCGGTGGAACAGCACGGGCTCCTGCTGGACGATCGCGATCTGGCTGCGCAGCGAATCCTGCCGCACCTGCGCGATGTCCTGGCCGTCGATCGTGATGCGGCCGCCCGACACGTCGTAAAGGCGCTGGATCAGCTTGATGAACGACGTCTTGCCCGACCCCGAGTGGCCGACGAGGCCCACGCGCTCGCCCGGCGCAATCCGCATCGAGAAATCGTTGTACAGCGGCACCGGATGGTTGTCGTAGCGGAACGTCACGTGCTCGAAGCGGATCTCGCCTTGCCCGATCCGGATCGCCGGCGCGCCGGGACGATCGTCGATGCCGAGCGGCTGGCGTTCGAGCGCGACGAGTTCTTCCATGTCGTTCACCGAGCGTTGCAGGTTGCGGATGTGCATGCCGACGTCGCGCAGGTAGCCCTGCAGCATGAAGAACATCGTCAGCGCGAACGCGATGTCGCCGACGCTCGCCTCGTCGTTCGCCCACAGCCGCAGCGCGACGCCGATCATCGCGGCCTGCATCGCGACGAGCATCGCACCCTGCAACCCGCCGTTGAACGTGCCGCGCACCCACGTGCGGCGTGTGCGTTGCCGCCACTTGCCGATCACGCGCGCGAGCCGCGCTTCCTCGCGCGTTTCCGCGCCGAACGCCTTGACGACCGCATTGCAGCTCACGGCGTCGGCGAGCGCGCCGCCCATGCGCGTGTCCCACAGGTTGCCGAGCCGCGCGGCCGGCGCGACGATGCCGAGCGACACCGCCACCGTCACCGTGATGTACAGCAGCGAACCCGCGCCGACGACGAGCCCCATCACGGGCCAGTGCGTGCCGAGCAGCACGGTGGCGCCGACGAGCATCGTGACCGACGGCAGCAGTGCGATCAGCACGGTGTCGTTCAGCAGGTCGAGCGCCCAGATCCCGCGCGTGATCTTGCGCACGGTCGAGCCCGCGAAGCTGTTCGCGTGCCAGTCGGTCGAGAAGCGCTGCACGCGATGGAACGACGCGGCCGCGATCTCGCTCATCATCTTCAAGGTGAGCGTGATGATGTTCAGGTAGACGCCTTGCCGCAGCACCGTCGCGCCGAGACCGAGCGCGGCAAGCGTGCCGAAGGCGACGAGGGCCGCATGCCACGCGGCGGCGCGGTCGGTCAGGCCGGTCGACAACGCATCGACGAGGCGACCGGCGAACAGCGGCGTGAGCACGTCGGCAAGCGCGGCGAGCAACGCAAGGCTCGCGACCGTGGCGGTGCGGGCCGGCTGCTTGCGCCAGTAACGGAAGGTGAAGCCGAAGACGGCCTGAAATGCCTGGCCGCCCAGATGGGAGGTTTTTCTGGTCATTTATCGTTGCCCGGCGCATCGCGCGACGGGACTTTCCGGTTCGGAGAACATCGAAAACGCAACAGCCGGGCCGCGCGAAAATCACGGTCGGAAAACGAAACGGGCTGTCGGGAAACGGCGCGGCTGACGGGTTAGCGGAAAACTCGGGAGCCGGCGCGGACGGCGGGCTGGATCAGCTGCGCCGTGGGACCACGTTCGGGAAGGTTGCTGGCATTCGGAACATCTGCACCTCCCCTGAAGTGAACGGTTGAAAGGACGCCGAAAAGACGTGAAAAGATTCTATCAGCAGTGTCGGGCGCGCCGCAACGTCTGATGAATGCGGCGTTGCAGCGTCGATACGGTTAGTATTCGGTCTTTTGGCCCTGCGTTTGCGGGCCTTCCACAGTGCGGCAGCGCAAGGGCCGGCACGCGCATCGATTACACTTCAGCGTCTGCGGCGCACGACGCCGCGGCCCGCGCAGATTCACCACGATACATTCCTGAGGAAACGATGAGCGACGTTCAGCAAGGCATCCTGACCCCGATCGATACGGCGGCCCGATACCTCACTTTCACGATGTCGAATGACGGCAATGTGGCGGCGGCGCTGGCCGCGCTGCGCGAGATCGTCGACGGACGCGACACGGTGGTCGGGTTCGGGCATGCGCTGGCGGCGCACCTCGGGCGCCCGGTGCCGGGCCTGACCGAATTCCCGACGTTCGCGGTGAAGGACCGCACGCTGCCGGCGACGCCGGCCGCCGTGTGGATCTGGCTGCGCGGCGCCGCCCGCGGCGAGATCGTGCTGCGCGCGCGGGCGATCGAACGCGCGCTGGCGCCGGCATTCGCGCTGCAGGATGCGGTCGACGGTTTCCGCTATTCGAACGATCGCGACCTGTCCGGCTACGAGGACGGCACCGAGAATCCGGAAGGCGACGACGCGGTGGCCGCGGCGATCGTGACGGGGCAGGGCGCGGGGCTCGACGGGGCGAGCTTCGTCGCGGTCCAGCAATGGCTGCACGACTTCGACCAGATGGAGCGCATTCCGTCGGGCGACATGGACAACATCATCGGGCGCCGCCGCTCGGACAACGAAGAACTCGACGACGCACCCGAGTTCGCACACGTGAAGCGCACCGCGCAGGAAAGCTTCGAGCCCGAGGCGTTCATGCTGCGTCGTTCGTCGCCGTGGTCGGACGCGCGTCGCGCGGGCCTCTACTTCGTGGCGTTCGGCTGCTCGTTCCGCGCGTTCGACGTGCAGATGCGCCGGATGAGCGGCGCGGATGACGGGATCGTCGACGGCCTGTTCCGCTTTACGCGGCCGCTGACGGGCGCGTATTTCTGGTGCCCGCCGCTGAAGGACGGCAAGCTCGACCTGTCCGCGCTCGGACTGTAAGCGCCTGACGGGTTCGACGAAAAGGGGGGCCGCGCATCGTGCGCGGCCCCCTTTTCTTTTTGCGCGGCGATCGTGTGCCGCGTGCTTTCGTGCGTTGAGTGTCAGTTCAACGTCGTGTCGATCCGCGTGCCGCGCTTGATGAATTGCGTGACCGGCGTCTTCTCGCAGATTTCGGCGAGGCGTTGGCGTTGCGCTTCATCGAGCGGGCCGTCGAGCGTCACGACGCGGCGCACGTACTGCGTGCCGTCGCGATCGGCATGCAGTTCGGTGCGTACGTCGATGCGCGTGGCCGGCCACGTCTTGCGCTGCATGTACATGCGCAGCGTTGCGGCCGTGCATTGCGCGAGGCCGGCCAGCACGAACTCGTACGGCGCCGGCCCGCGATCCTGGCCGCCTTCGCGTGGCGCTTCGTCGCCGGTCAGCGCATGCGTGCCGGCCTGCAGCTGGACGACGTAGTCGGGCGCATCGGCGTCGAGGACGGCGGCGGCATGGATGAGCGACATGGCAAGTCTCCGGTCAGCGGGAAGCGGTAAAGGGGAAGCGGGCGCCGCGGGGCGGCGCGCAGCCGTCAGCATACCGCCCCGATCGTGACGGCGTGCGCCGCGCGGCTATGCGTCGGTGACGCTCGCGCTGCTGCGCACGAGCGCGCCGATGCGTTCGCGCACCCACTGATGCGCGCGATCGGCATCGCGCGATTCGTGCCAGTACGCGAGGAGCGGAAACGGCTTGAGCCGCAACGGCAGCGGCCGTACGACGATCGGCAGCAGCGCGGCCATCCGCAACGCATAGGTGTGCGGCAGCGTGACCAGCAGGTTGCCGGTCGCGGCGATCTGGCATGCGGCGAAATAGTGCTGGCAGGTGAGCCGGATATCGCGGAAGCGGCCGTCGTTGCCGAGCAGCACGTCGAGCGATTGTGGCTCGCCGAGCGACGACACCGCGACATGCTGCGCCGCGAAATAGTCGCCGCGCCGCAGCGGGTCGCGCGCAAGCGGATGATCGCCGCGCAGCGCGACGACGAGCGAATCGTCGAGCAGGTGTTCGGTGGCGATGCGCGGGCCGGTCGGCACGCGGCGATCGACGGCGAGATCGAGATTGCCCGATGCGAGTTCGCGCTCGATGTCGGCCACCGCGATGCGGCGGCTCACGAGCCGCAGGCCCGGTGCTTCGTCGGCGAACGCGGCGACGATCCGCGGCAGCGCGATCGACTCGAGCACGTCGCGAATGCCGACCGCGATGCTCAGGTCGAGCGTCGCGGGATCGAATGCCGACGGTGCGCGCGCGGTGCCTTGCAGGCCCTTCAGGTGCAACTGCACGTCCGCGATGATCGAACGCGTGCGCTCGGTTGCGACGACGCGGTTGCCCTGCCGCACGAACAGCGGATCGTCGAAATGCGCGCGCAGCCGGTTGAGCGCATGCGTGACGGCCGGCTGCGTGAGGTGCAGCGCGCGGGCAGCCGCGCCGATGCCGCCGTGTACATAGACGGCGTCGAGCACGCGAAACAGGTTCAGGTCGAGACGGTGATCGGCGGGCACGGGGCTCGGGCGGCGTGGTGAAGGGTGGACCGATTCTAAAGGATGCGCAGGCAACGGATACGCCGGCTTTCCTGCATGGCGATCGATGGCATTGGATAAGCGTCGATATCGTTTGCGCCGATATTCAACTGTGCATTTATCCGGATACCCGACGCAATTAGTCGCAATGAAATGCGCGGATTGCACCGCACACAATCGCAATAATTGGCGATATCGGCCCGCGTAATTCCATGCAGGCCCGTCAGTCACCCCTGACAGCCTGTAGTAATCCGCCATCATGCTGTCCACGTCGGCCATTTCGCGCCAAAGGCGCGACCCGTTCGGCTAAGATGCCGTCGCTTCATATTTCGGGATAGCCGTCCTGTCGCACGCATTCAAACCAAATATAAGCCTGACAGTTCGACGGTATTAGAAGAAGTCGAACAAGTCGGGGGCTTGGCCAGTGAATGCAGCAGATCAGAGATGGGTCGTTATCTATTTGAGTACGGGATTTTCGTTGGCCCAGGCCGCGCGTATTGGCGAGGCTTTCAACCTGGCGAATCGCCTGCACGCATACAGTGCTGACTACCAGCTGAAGTACGTGTCCGAAAGCGGGGGGCTGTTGCAGTCATCCTCCGGCGTGAGCATCGCGGCCGATCCGCTTGGCGACGAGCACGGCCGCCGCGCGCTCGCGTTCTTTCATCTTCATGGCGACCGCGCGGCCATCAACTGGGACGACGCATTGCAGCGTCGCCTCACCGACATTCGCCGCCATGCGCGCTGGATCGTCGACGGGATGGATCTGCCCACGCTGGCGGCCATGCAGCGTCCGTCGGCGGCGATCGACGAGCGGCCCGGCCGGGGCGGGCGACGGGTCGCCACGACGGTCGAGTTGCAGGCCGGCGAAACCGACGTGTTCGCCGCCGTGCTCGACATGTTCCGCGTCGACCTCGGCGACGGCGCCGCGCAGGAGATCGCCAGCAACATGCTGCGGCCGGTCGAGCAACGCTATACGCAGTCGATGTGGGCCTTTCGCGAACTGAGCGCGAGCCCGTCGATCCGGATGTCGGCGCAGCGGCTGCGCGCGCAGAGCGTGAACCGCATCTCGATCGCGAACGCCGCCCAGGCTGCCGCGATGAGCGAGCGTAATTTCCTGCGGCGCTTCAAGAAGGAAATCGGTGTGACGCCGACCGAGTTCGTCCAGCACGTGCGGCTCGAGCGCGCCTGCCACATGCTCGTCCACACGACGCTGCCGGCCGACAAGGTCGCGCGCCGCACCGGGTTCGGCAGCGGCGAGCGGCTCGCGAAGCTGTTTCGCCAGCGCATGCAGATGTCGCCGACCGAATTCCGCGTCACCGAGCGCGAAAGGATCCTCACCCGTGGCGTGAGGCCGACCGATGCGGGCGAGGGGGCCTGCGATGGCGCAGGGGAGCATTGCGCCGCGTGAGAGGCCGCGCGGGAGAAAACCGGCCGGATACCCGTAGAATCGTCCTGTCGCGATCTCGATCCCCGGTTTCCATGCCCTTCCTCCCCACTACCGCCACCGCCCCTTTCTGCCCGTCGGAAGTAAAGGGCAGCATCACGATCGATGCCGGTGCGCCGCGCTGGCTGAAGCTCAAGCGCTTCTTCGGCCCCGGCCTGCTGGTCGCGATCGGCTACATGGATCCCGGCAACTGGGCGACCGACATCCAGGCCGGCTCGCAGTTCGGCTATTCGCTGCTGTGGGTCGTCGCGTTCTCGAGCCTCGCCGCGATCTTCCTGCAGATGCTCGCGGCGCGGCTCGGCCTCGTTGCCGGCCGCGATCTCGCGCAGGCCAGCTACGACCGCTACGGCCGGTTCGGTCGCATCGTGCAGTGGGTGACGGCCGAAGTGTCGATCATCGCGTGCGACATCGCGGAGGTCCTCGGCTGCGCGCTCGCGTTCAAGCTGCTGCTCGGCGTGCCGCTCGCGTGGGGGATCGTGCTGACCGCGCTCGACACGGTGATCGTGCTCGGCCTGCAGGGCAAGGGGTTCCGGCAGATCGAGGCGATCGTGCTCGCGTTGATCGCGACGATGGCGTTCTGCTTCGTCGCGCAGGTCGCGATCACGCCGCCCGACTGGCACGCGGTGGTCGGCGGGCTGGTGCCGGGCGATCCGGGCCACGACCGCAAGGACGCGATCGTGCTCGCGCTCGGCATCGTCGGCGCGACGATCATGCCGCACAACCTGTACCTGCATTCGTCGGTCGTGCAGACGCGGCGCGTGGTCGGCGGCGCGCGCGGGATGATCCGCGACACGCTGGCGCTGGTGCGCATCGATACCTTCGTGTCGCTGTTCGTCGCGATGCTCGTCAACGCGGCGATCCTGGTCGTCGCGGGCGCGGCGTTCCACGCGACGGGCCAGCACAACGTGACCGACATCGAGCAGGCCTACAAACTGATTACGCCGATCGCGGGCGGCGCGGCCGCGCTGCTGTTCGGCATCGCGCTGCTCGCGTCGGGGCAGAGCTCGACGCTGACCGGCACGATCGCCGGCCAGGTGATCATGGACGGCTTCCTGCACACGAAGATCCCGTGCTACCAGCGCCGGCTGATCACGCGCGGGCTTGCGCTCGTGCCGGCGCTGATCGGCGTGTTGTGGCTCGGCGACGGCTCGGTCGGGCAACTGCTGGTGTGGAGCCAGGTGCTGCTGAGCCTGCAGCTGCCGTTCGCGATGTGGCCGCTGATCCGCTCGGTCAGCGATCGCAACACGATGGGCGAGCACACGATCGGGCGCGGGATGCAGATTGCCGCGTGGGCGCTGTTCGTCGTCATCACCGGCACGAACCTGCTGTTGATTACCGGTGTCGCGGGCTGATACAGCCTGTCACAGGCTGACACAGTCGCGCGGCGCGCATGCGGTAAACTGCGGCCTTTCGATCGTCGTCCGAAGTCCGTTATGTGGAGTGAAATCAGCAACATCGGCGATGCCGCGCTGACCTTGCCGATCGCGCTGACGTGCGCGGCGTGGTTCGCGCTGACCGACTGGCGCCTCGCCGTCCGCTGGGGCGTGCTGCTCGCCGCCGGCATGGGCCTCGTCGGCGCCACCAAGATCCTCTATGCCGGTTGCGGCATCGAGCTGCCGCAATTCGATTTCCGCGTGATCAGCGGCCATACGATGCTGTCGACGTCCGTGTGGACCGTCGCGCTGTCGATGCTGTGGCAGGCGTTCCGGCCGGGCAAGGCGCCCGGCATCGCGGCCGGGCTGGCCGTCGGCGCGGTCACGGCCGTCGCACGCGTGTTCGATCATTCGCATACCGTTCCGGAAGTGATCGTCGGCTGGATGCTCGGTGCGCTGGTCGCGCTGCTGTTCCTGCGTGGCTACGACGGCGCGCGGCAGCGTGCGTTCTCGCCGCGCGTCGCGGCCGCCTGCCTGCTGCTCGTGTCGGGCATCGCGTACGGGCATCGTGCGCCGTTCCAGCAGATGATCGACACCCACTCGCCGCAACTCTGCGCGTTCGTGCGCGCGCCGTCGGGCGACGGGTTCTGACCGTAGCCAGTCGCGGCGCCCCGGCGCCGCTTGCTTGCCGCCGGCATTCGCCCGGCGGTTGCACGATTCAACATCATTCACCATCCCGATTGCTTTCGCGTTTGCGCGGAACGCAGCGCTCCGTCATTCCCTGAATCGACGAACCGGCCGGTCTGCACGACTCGCGGATACCGTTGGCCCGTGCTGCGTGCTGGCACATGAAGGTCATGAACCATGCCTATGACTGGGCATAACGATTATTCATTTCATCGATTGGCGGCATTCGCGTACGCTGGCTGTCGTTCAACCGGGGCAGGCTGCCCGGCGCGTCCGGCACGCGTCAGGTTCATCTGGATATACTCGCGGAAACCGTGCAGCGCCTCGTGATGTCGGGGCACGGTCAACCGGCCCGTGGCGGCCGGAACAGGCACGGCCAACCCGTCGCGGCAGCGTTCCGCGACGACGATTCACGATAGGAGCAGGTCACATGACAGTCGTTTCTTCGCGCCTTGCCGGCAAGTGCGCATACATCACGGGCGCCGCGGGCGGCCTCGGCCGTGCGATCGCGCGCCGGATGGTCGAGCAGGGCGCGCGCGTGTTCGTGACCGACATCGCCGACGCGGCGGTGCTCGACGCGTTCGCGCAGGAACTCAACGCGGGCCACGCGACGCCGGTCGCGTTCGCCGCGACGCAGGACGTGCGCGACGAAGCGCGCTGGCAGGCGCTGCTCGCGCAGGCGGTCGATGCGATGGGCGGGCTGTCGGTGCTCGTCAACAACGCGGGCGTCGGCTCGATCGGCTCGCCCGCGCAGATCGAGCTGGACGAATGGCGGCGCGTGATGGCGATCAACGTCGAGAGCATCGTGCTCGGCTGCAAGCATGCGCTGTCGTATCTGGCCGAAAGCCATCCCGCATCGATCATCAACATCTCGTCGGTGGCCGCGTTCAAGGTCGAGCCGGATTTCACCGCGTACAACGCGTCGAAGGCGGCGGTTGCGTCGCTGACGAAGTCGGTCGCGATCGACTGCGCACGCCGCGAGATCGACGTGCGCTGCAACTCGATTCACCCGGCGTTCATCCGAACGGGGATCGTCGAGCCGCTGTTCCAGTCGCTCGGCGAACGCGACGCGACGCGCAAGCTCGCGCGCGGCATTCCGCTGCGCCGGCTCGGCGAGCCGGACGACGTCGCGCACGCGGCCGTGTATCTCGCGTCCGACGAGAGCCGCTTCGTGACGGCCGCCGAACTCGTGATCGACGGCGGCATGTGCGCGGTCTGACGCGCATCCCGAACCACAACGACTGGAGGAGAACATCGTGTCCACACCCGTGAACCGCCAACTGCTGCTGAAGACGCGCCCGGAAGGGCGGGTCGGCCGCGAACACTTTTCGCTCGTCGAGACGCCGGTGCCGGCGCTCGCGGACGGCGAGGTGCTCGTGCGCGTGCTGTACCTGTCGATGGACCCGACCAACCGCGTGTGGATGAGCGACGTGCCGCAGTACCTGCCGCCCGTCGCGATCGGCGAAGTGATGCGCGCGCTCGGCATCGGGCGCGTGGTCGCATCGCGCCATGCGGGGTTCGCGGAAGGCGATCTCGTGCAGGGGCTCGTCGGCTGGCAGGACTACGCGGTCGTGCCGGCCGACCAGGCCGCGCAGCTCGTGAAGCTGCCCGCGGCGTCGGGCCTGCCGCTGCCGACGCTGCTCGGCGCATGCGGGATGAGCGGGCTGACCGCGTACTACGGGCTGACGGACATCGCGCCGGTGCAGCCGGGCGAGACGCTCGTGGTATCGGCGGCGGCCGGCTCGGTCGGCTCGATCGCCGGGCAGATCGGCAAGATCCACGGCGCGCGCGTGGTCGGCATTGCGGGCGGCGCGGACAAGTGCCGCTACCTGACCGAGACGCTCGGCTTCGATGCGGCCGTCGACTACAAGGCCGACGATTTCCGTCAGCAGCTGAAGGCGGCGACGCCGGACGGCGTGCACGTGAACTTCGAAAATGTCGGTGGCGAAGTGATGCGCGCGGTGCTGTCGCGAATGGTGATCGGCGGGCGCGTCGCGCTGTGCGGCGTGATCTCGAACTACAACAGCGGGCGCGCGGCGGACGACGTCGGCGTGCTGATCTCGAAGCGGCTGACGATGCGCGGCTTCCTGATCCTCGACTATCGCAAGAGCCGCGAGGCCGTACAGACGCTCGCGGGCTGGCTGCGCGACGGCCGCCTCAAGGCCGAGGAGACTGTTGCGGACGGCCTCGAGAATGCGCCCGACGTGCTGAATCGCCTGTTCGACGGCGACCATCGCGGCAAGCTCGTGCTGCGCGTCGATCCCGACGCGTGACCAGCCCGCGGCACGGCGTGCGATACCGTTCGTACGCTGCCGCGAGCGGGTGTCGAACGCGGTGCGTTCGATCAATCGTGTCTTAGTTTCGGACTTGTCCCATATATTGTCCGGACGTCTCTCCCTAAAGTGATGGCCAGTAGACAGGCGGCGTGACCGACGCGTCACGCCGCCTTTTTTTCTGGTCACGCGGCAGAGGAGCGGGAGCATGCGAAACGACGCGAAGCGGGCGACATCGGTGGCGAGGCGCAATCGAACGGTGCGGTGTGCCGATGCCGTGTGGAGGATCGCCATCGGGCTTGGCGTGGCGTTCGCGATGTCGAATGCGGTGGCGGCCGGGCACGCCGCGTCAGGCGGTGTCGTGCGGTTCGCGGGTGCGCTCGTCGATCTCTACGACGTGTCGCTCGACGCGCGGTCGGGCGTGGTGGTCGAAGGACGAGAGAGGGCGAACGGCGGGGCGGCGGCAACGCTGCGATTCGATGCGCATGGCCGGCGTTTGCCGGGCGCCCAGGTGGCGCTGGTCGGGCCCGACGGTGCGCCGTTCGCACCGGATATCGCTTTGCGTGTGCGTGCGACGTGGCGCGATGCGCACGACGATCGAAGCGTGCCGCTGGTATCGGGCCGCACGTATCGCGTGGGCCCGTATGGCGGCGTGATGATGCTGGCGGCGGATGAAGAAACGGGCGCCGTGGCGCCCGTCGTGATTCGCATTCGTCACCCGTGACGGCGCGTGCTGACAGGTGCGTCGCACGCGGCCGCGCGATGCGTCATTCGCCCTGTTCGGAGCGTGCGTAGATGTCCCAGCTCGCCATGAACAGCGCGGCGACGAGCGGCCCGATCACGAAGCCGGTGATGCCGAACAGCGCCATCCCGCCGAGCGTCGAGATCAGCACGACCCAGTCGGGCATCTTCGTGTCCTTGCCGACGAGGATCGGGCGCAGCAGGTTGTCGACGAGGCCGATCACGCCCACGCAGAACGCAACGAGGATCGCGCATTTCCAGAGCGCGCCGATCATCAGGAAGTAGAGTGCGGCGGGCACCCAGACGAGGCTCGCGCCGATCGCGGGCAGCAGCGACAGGAACGCCATCAGCGCGCCCCACAGCACGACGCCTTCGATCCCGAGGATCCAGAAGATCAGGCCGCCGAGCGCGCCCTGCACGAGCGCGACCGCGATGTTGCCCTTCACCGTCGCGCGCACGACCGTCGTGAATTTCGCCAGCAGCAGGTTCTTGTGCTCGTCGTCGAGCGGCAGCGCGCGACGCACGCGGCGGCCGATCTCGCCGCCGTCGCGCAGCAGGAAGAACACCATGTACAGCATCACGCCGAAGCTCACGACGAACTGGAACGTGTTCTGGCCGATGCTGAGTGCCTGCGTGGCCGCGAGCTGGCTGATCTGCGCGGCGCCGTCGGTCAGTTTCTTCTGGATGCCCGGCAGGTTGCTCAGCCCGTATTTCTGCAGCAGGTGCTGGATCGACGACGGCAGTGCGTGGATGATGTCCTGGAAGTATTGCGAATAGTTCGGCTGCGCGGTCTTGATTTCCTGGTACACGTACGCGATTTCCTGCACGAGCGTCGCGGCGACGAACACGAGCGGCAGGATCACGATCAGGACGATCAGCGACAGCGTCACGAGTGCGGCCAGGTTGCGCCGCTTGCCGAAGCGTGCGGCGAGCCAGCGCTGCACGGGCTGGAACAGGATCGCGAGAATGGTGCCCCAGAACACGGCTCCGGAAAACGGCGCGAGGATCCAGCAGAGTCCGACGGTGACCGCGGCCAGCAGGAAATAAAAGAATTTTTGGTGGTCGTGTCCGCTTTCCATGGATGACATTCGCGCAGATTGATGCGTGGTTTGATTGAATCTCGTTGCCCCGCGCACGATCGGTTCGCGATCGTCACGGGTTCGCGGCGAAATGCGCTGCGGGGCGGCCCGATGCGGAGTATGCCCGCAAAGGTGCCGCCATCATAGCCGCAGCAGGCGGCACATGCGAAAACGCCGCGGCCGAGGCCGCGGCGCTGCCGGGAAGCAGACGCGGCGCGACGCCGCGTGCCGCATCGTCAGATATTGAGCTTCGTGACCTTGGTGCCGTTCACCGACAGGTCACCCATCAGGCCCGCGTTGGTCAGGACCAGCACCTCGACCGGGGCGGTGGCCGTGTTGGAGTCGACCGCGCCGTTCGCGCCGACCTTCACGACCGCGACCGATGCGTCGGCGCCCGCGGCCCAGCCTTCGGACTTGCGGAACGAGTCGAGCGAATCCTGCGTCATGAACAGGAACACGATCGCCTTCGACTGCGCGCCGGCCTGCAGGCCGACCGACAGCGACGACGTGTTGTAGTAGCCGACCGTGCTGCCGCCGACGCGCAGTGCGCCGTTGCCGGACTGGCCGCCGACGATGAAGCCGGCCTGCAGCACGTTCGGGAACACGAGCACGCCGCGCGATTTCGCGACGAGTTCACGCGAACCCGGCACCGTCGAATAGAGGCGCGACAGCGTCGCGTTGACACTGGCGTCGATCGACTGGCGCTTCGACGCGCTGGTCGACGCGTTTTCCGGTTTGTCCGGGGTGGTCGTGCAGCCGGCGAGCGCGAGGCTGCCGAGCAGGACGGCGGCGGCGGCTTTCATGGCAAAGGTCTTCTGCATGGCGTTTCTCCTTCGTTTGTCTGATTGAGGACGGACGGGGCGGGCGCGTGGCGGCCGGCTCCGTTCAACGGCGGGCAAGGAGCAGGCCCGCAACGAACGCGAGGCCGGCGACGACGCCGGCGGTTTGCCACGGGTTGTCTTGTACGACCTGCGACACGCGTTCGGCCGAATCGCGCAGCCGGGCGGCCGCGCTGCCCGACGCATGGTCGAGCGTGCTGCGTGCTTCATCGAGCCTGGATTGCACGCGCTTGCGCAACGCGGCGATATCGCCGTCGCCATCGTTTTTCAGCAGATCTTCCAGTTCGTCGACCAGCCCGCGCAGATCGTCGGTGACGTCGGCATGCAGGTCGCGGGCGGCCGAGCGCGTCGTGCGTCCCACGCGCCGGCCCGTGCGACGAATGTCGGACAGGCCGCGGTCCAGCTTGTGTTCGATCGAGTCGGTGAGCGCCATGGTGTTTATCCTCCTTCGATTCAAGGCAAATTTGAAGATAAGACGAATCCCAGCAACCTGTGTGATTCACTTGGCCCGATTTTGTTTCGAGACAAATTTTCAATTCGTCGGCAAGATTGCCGCGAAGCCCCGCCGTACGGGGCGGCACGAGGATTGAAAAAAATTCGCATTCCGGGCGAAGCGGCGTATCGAGCTGCGGTACGCAGTGAAGGTCCGGTAAATATCGCGTCGCCAGGGCCATCAGGTAAATAGTGCCGTTGCAGGCCTTGTGCTGATGCAAATGCACTAATCGACGCTTGGTCGACGAGCACGGTTCGTGCCCGGGGCCGCGAATGTGCCGCCGTCGCCAGGTGCGACGTCGATCACGACGGGATCGTGATCCGATGACCGGTACGCGTCGGGTGCGTAATAAGTCGCCCGTTGCGCGGAGGTTTTGTAATCGGGCACGGGTTGCAGCGCGACCGGTTCGTCGGCGTTGATGTGCCAGAAGTGCACGGCCTTCACGCGCGCGGCGAGCGGCGGCGTGGCGAGCGCGTGGTCGAGGCTGCCCGCTTCACCGCGAAATACGTAGCTGTACGCAGCATCGCCGACGAAGCGGGCGACCAGGTTCGCGTAGCCGCGCGATTCGAGCGCGCGCACCGGATCTTCCTTCGCGTAGCTGTTCAGGTCGCCGATCAGCAGGACGCCATCGGCCGCGGTGCCAGTCGGCGACGTGGCGAGCCAGTCGGCGACGCGCGCGGCGGCTCGCGTGCGCGCCGCATTCCAGCAGCCCTGGCCGTCCGACTGGTCGCGATCGGCGCCGGTCGCGTTCGGGCAGTTCTTCGATTTCAGATGATTGACCGCGACGGTGAAGGCGCGCGTGCCGCCGATGCGCCGGAATGTCTGCGCGAGCGGCGGGCGGTGCCGGCCGCCGAGCGCGACGGTCGCGGCGCGCCCGATCGGCTCGACCGTGCGGCTGTCGTACAGCAGCGCGACGGCGATCGTATCGCGGCCGAGCCGCTCGGTGCCGGGATCGACCGCGCGCCAGCCGTCGCCGAGTTGCACGGCGAGACGCTGTACGGCGCTCGCGTCGCCGTAGCCATTGTTCGCGATTTCCATCAGCCCGATCACGTCGGCACGCAGCGTGCGCAACGCCGTGACGATCTTCGCCTCCTGTCGCGCGAACGCGGCGGGCGTTTTCGCGCCACGGTTGGCCGGTGCGTCGAATCCGCCGCCATTCCCGTCGCCGTTGAAATAGTTGAATACGTTGAACGACACGATGCGCACGTCGGCATCGGGATGCCGGGCCGGCGCATCGGTACGCGGGTTCGCGGCGGCATCGAACACCGGCGCCATGCCGGCCACCGGTTGCAGCCGCCACGCGCCGTAGCGCAGTTCGAGCACGCCTTCGAGGCCGCGTACCGTGTAGCCCGCGCGCAGTGTGTTGGCGGCGCTCAGCGCGGGCGGCGGATAGCGCACGGTCGCGGGATCGAGGCGGTTCGAGCCGTCGTCGAGCACGATGCGGTTGCGTGCGTTGGCTGCTGCGAGCGCGGCGGCCTCGGCCGGTGGTGCGACGTGGGTCGGGATGCGCAGCCGGCCGTTGCTGAGGACGACGCTGCCGTAGCGGCCGAGTTCGTGGGTATCGCTGACCGTCAGCGTTTGCGGCAGGCGCACCCGCATGCCTTCAAGCGCCGCCAGCACTGCCTGGGTGGGGACTGGCAGTGTGAGCGTTGCAGGCGTGACCTTCTGGCCGCGGGCGCAGACGGTCACGCCGCCCGACAGCGTGAATTGCGTCCGGCCGTATCGCTCGTCGACGCGGCCCGTGAGATGCACGAGATCGCCGGCCTGCGCGCGCGTGGTCGGCGCGTACACGAACACGCCTTCCGGAACGCCCGGCCGGTGCCGTCGCTGCGCGTCGGCCTGCTGGACGAAGAAGCCGCCGAGGCCGTCGGCGCCGCCGAACGCCGCAGTGACGACCGCTTCGATCGAGGTCGTTTGCCCG
>NZ_JAAGPG010000010.1:0-56019 GCF_017104665.1 Burkholderia sp. Se-20378
CCGTGAGCCCGGCCTCACCGCAGCCGAGCGCGTGTTCGGCTGGAACACGTTCGAGATCCTCGCGTTCAAGGCCGGCAACCCCGAGCACCCCGTCAATGCGATCCCGCCCGCCGCGTATGCGCACTGCCAGTTGCGCTTCGTCGTCGGCACCGACTGGGAAGCGCTGCATGCGCATCTGCGCACGCACCTCGATGCGCACGGCTTCGCCGACATCGAGATCGACGTCGAACGCGGCGCACCGGCGACGCGCGTGCCGCCGGACGATCCGTGGGTGCGCTGGGCCGTCGCGTCGCTGGCGCGGACCACCGGCAAGAAACCCGCGATCCTGCCGAATCTCGGCGGCACGCTGCCGAACGAGGTGTTCGCCGACACGCTCGGGCTGCCGACGCTGTGGGTGCCGCACTCATACCCGGCGTGCTCGCAGCACGCACCCGACGAGCACCTGCTCGCGAGCGTCGTCAGCGAGGGGCTGCAGATGATGGCCGGCCTCTTCTGGGATCTCGGCGACGACGCACCGACCGTTCGCCGCGCGGCGTCCGCCGCGGCCGGCGCCGCCCTGTAACGCGCTTCGCCCCTTTCACGGGACCTGCACACACGATGAATACGACCACCCTGACCTCGCAGGAAGCCGCCCGCCCCAGGGCCGCGAAGATCCGGCGCCTCATCTTCGCGGCGTCGATCGGCAACGCACTCGAATGGTTCGACCTGATCGTCTACGGCTTCTTCGCGGTGACGATCGCCAAGCTGTTCTTCCCCGCCACGAGCGAAGCGACGTCGCTGATGCTGACGCTCGGCACGTTCGGGCTGTCCTACCTGATCCGGCCGATCGGCGGCTTCGTGCTCGGCGCGTACGCGGATCGCGCGGGCCGCAAGGCGTCGCTGCTGCTGTCGATCGCGATGATGATGGCCGGCACGCTGCTGATCGCGCTGATGCCGACCTACGCATCGATCGGTATCCTCGCGCCGCTCGGGATCATGCTGTCGCGGCTGATGCAGGGCTTTTCCGCTGGCGGTGAATTCGCGAGCTCGACCGCGTTCCTCGTCGAGCACGCGCCGCAGCGGCGCGGTTTCATGTCGAGCTGGCAGTTCGCGAGCCAGGGCCTCGCGACGCTGCTCGCATCGGGCTTCGGCGCGCTGCTGACATCCACGCTGACGACTGCACAACTCGAAAGCTGGGGTTGGCGCGTGCCGTTCCTGTTCGGGCTCGCGATCGGCCCGGTCGGGCTGTACATCCGCCGCTACGTCGACGAAGGTGTCGAGTTCAAGACGCAGGCACGCTCGGAAGCGCCGGTGCGCGAGCTGTTCGCGGAACAAAAGGTGCGGGTGCTGCTGTCGATCGGCGCGCTCGTGATCTCGACCGCGATCAACTACATGATCCTGTACATGCCGACTTACGCAATCAAGCAGCTCGGGCTGCCCGCATCGACGGGCTTCGCGGCGACGCTCGCGACCGGCTTCGTGCTCACGCTCGTCACGCCGGTCGTCGGCCACCTGTCCGATCGCACCGGGCGGATCCGCATGATGGCGGTCGCGGCGGTCCTGATGCTCGTCACCGTGTACCCGACGTTCGCGTGGCTCACGCGTCACGCATCGTTCGCGACGATGCTCGCCGCCCTGGTCTGGATCGGTGCGCTGAAGGCGATGTACTGCGGCGCGCTGCCGGCGCTGATGGCCGAGCTGTTCCCGTCGCAGACCCGCGCAACGGGGCTCGCGGTCAGCTACAACACGGGCGTCACGCTGTTCGGCGGCTTCGCGCCGTTCGTCATCACCTGGCTGATCAGCACGACCGGCAACCGGTTGTCGCCGGCGCTCTATCTGATGGGTTGCGCGTTGCTGAGCCTCGCCGCGCTGTTCGTCGCGCGCACACGGCTCAAGATGCGATAACGGAAGAAACGACGGCGCAGCAATGCGCCGCCGGTGCGGCCCGTCGCGGCATCGCTGCCGCGCGGGCCGCGCGCCATTTACGGCGCAGGGTTCGGCTGCAGCTCGTGCAGCGCGTCGATCTCGGCGAGGATCTCGTCGGACAGCTTCACGTCGATGCTGCCGATGTTCTCCTTCAACTGCTCGAGCGACGTCGCCCCGACCAGGTTGCTGCGCGTGAACGGCCGGCTGTTGACGAACGCCAGCGCGAGCTGCGCAGGCGACAGCCCGTGACGTCGTGCGAGCGCGACATAGCGCGACGTCGCCTCGACGGCCTGCGGCTTGCTGTAACGCTGGAAGCGTTCGAACAACGTGATGCGTGCGCCGGCCGGACGCGCGCCGTTCTCGTACTTGCCGGACAGCCAGCCGAACGCGAGCGGCGAATACGCGAGCAGGCCGACGCCGTCGCGATGCGTGAATTCCGACAGCCCGTTTTCGAACGTCCGGTTCAGCAGGCTGTACGGATTCTGGATGCTCGCGATGCGCGGCAGTCCGAGCTTCTCGGCCGCGCGCAGGAACTGCGCGACACCCCACGGCGTTTCGTTCGACACGCCGATCGCACGCACCTTGCCGGCCTTCACGAATTCCGCGAGCACACCGAGCGTTTCCTCGATCGGCACCGTATAGGTATCGTCGACCCACGGATAGGCGGGACGGCCGAATGTCGTCGTGCTGCGGTCGGGCCAGTGCAACTGGTAAAGATCGACGTAGTCGGTCTGCAGGCGCTTGAGGCTGCCGTCGAGCGCTTCGGTCAGGTTCTTGCGGTCGAACTGGTTGCCTTCACCGCGAATATGGCGCGGATTGTGCGGCTGCCGCGCCGGCCCCGCGATTTTCGTCGCGAGCACGATGCGTTCGCGCTGCGCACGATGCTGCGCGAGCCAGGTGCCGATGTACTGCTCGGTGCGCCCCTGCGTATCGGGTTTCGGCGGCACCGGATACATCTCCGCGGCATCGATCAGCGTCACGCCCTGCCCGATCGCGTAGTCGATCTGCTCGTGCGCATCGCGCTCCGAATTCTGCTCGCCCCACGTCATCGTGCCCAGGCCGATCAGGCTGACCTCGATGCCCGAATCGCCAAGTGTGCGGTATTCCATGCTGTTCCTGTCGCGTCGGTGGAAAGCAGGAACGCTATCACATTGAAGCGGCCGCTTCAGACACGCGCCGCATACGCTTACAGGCGGCCTTCGGCACCGGCGCAAAGGTTCACGCGCCGGCCCGAACGATGGCGTTGCCGCCCGCCGTTACTGCGGCCGCTGGATGAAGCACGTCGCCGACGCATGCGCGACGATCTTGTCGTCCGCGGTCTTCAGCGTGCCCTCCGCGACGCCCAGCGAACGCGACAGATGGATCACGCGCCCTTCCGCTACCAGGTCGACGTCGCGCGGTACGGGCCGCAGCATCTTCACATGCAGGTCGACCGTGCCGTAGCCGACGCCCGCATCCAGCATCGAATGCACCGCGCACCCCGTGACCGAATCGAGCACGGTCGCGGCGAACCCGCCGTGCACGCCGCCAAGCGGATTGAGGTGCCGGCCGTCCGCACGCGCCGAAAATTTCACATAACCGAGCTCGACGTCGAGCGGACGCATCGGAATCGTCTCGGAAATCGACGCGAGCGGCGCATCACCCGATACCGCTGCGCGCAGCAAATCGAGACCAGACAAGGAAAGCGGGTTCATCGGGTTGTCTCCGGGTTGAAAGCGCGTCGCCGCGCGAGTAAGTTCTAAATTGGAACTCATTATTGACAACGATGACGGTCGTTGTCAACGTGGCCGGGCCCGTTGCAACCGAAGGCGGGTTCTATAATCGAACCCGCTATTTCGCTGAACCGCCGCAAGAGAGGCAAGAGACTCGACGATGAAATGGGATGACATCGGCACGCTGAACTGTTCGATCGCGCGCACGCTCGCCGTGCTCGGCGACCGCTGGACCATGCTGATCCTCCGCAACGCGTTCCTCGGCTGCCGCCGCTTCGACGCGTTCCAGACCCAGCTTGGCCTCACGCGCCATGTGCTGGCCGAGCGGCTCGCGCGGCTCGTTGACGAAGGCGTGCTGGTCAAGCGCGCGTACCAGGAGCGACCACCGCGTTTCGAATACCGGCTGACGGACAAGGGCCTCGACCTCTACCCGACCCTGCTCGCGCTGACGGCGTGGGGCGACCGCTGGAAAGACGACGGCAAGGGGCCGCCGGTGCAGTTGCGCCACCGCACTTGCGGCCATCTGATGCATGCGGTCACCGTATGCTCGGCGTGCGGCGAACCGCTCGACGCATGCGACGTGCAGCCGGAGCGTGGCCCCGGGTGGATCGCAGCCGAGGCAGCCGGAGCGCCCGCGGACGAGGACTGACGCAGCGTCGTGCGTCCATGACTGAACGCGCGACGCGCACGGATCGTTAGTCGCGCTCGCGCTGCTGTCGCGCGCCGCATCGAGCCCTCCCGGCTGCACTCATGCATGGCTTGCACGCCGCTATTCCGCCACCGCCGCACGCGCAATCGCGCACTGCTTTCGCCCCCATCCGCTGATTGAACCGATTCCGCATTCGGATATCGCACAACGCAACTTTGCGTCGCCGCCTCTGCCATCGCCGGGCATCGCGATGCGTCATCCCGTCTCATCGACACGTGACCGGGCCGCCACGTCTGCGTTACACTCACGGCCCGCTGTCTCGAAATTGTTCGCTGTCCAAGATGTTGTCGCGCAATCGTCTCGCCGCTGCCTGTCTCGCCGCCTCCCTGCTCGCCACTCCGTTCGCCGCCTTCGGCAAGACGCAAAGTGAATCGCTGCTCCAGCAGGCGATCGACTTCGTGTCGCGTTGGCTGCCTGCCCCCACTCACGAAGCACCTGCGACACAGGTCGTCGAATCGGCGTTTTCGCCCGACGGCGGTGCCGAAGCGCTCGTGCTGAAAGCGATCGGCGCCGCGCGCAGCTCGATCCGCGTCGCCGCCTATTCGTTCACGTCGCCGCCTGTCACGCGCGCACTGCTCGCCGCCAAGCGACGCGGCGTGAATGTCGCGGTGGTCGTCGACGACAAAGGCAATCGCGCCAAGAGCAGCAAACAGGCGTTGAACTTGCTCGTCAACGCAGGTATCCCGACGCGCACGATCGACGCCTACGCGATCCATCACGACAAATACCTCGTGATCGACGCCGAGCACGTCGAAACGGGTTCGTTCAACTACAGCGCGTCGGCGGCCAGCCGCAACTCCGAGAACGTCGTCGTGGTGTGGAACAACCCGCAACTCGCGTCGCGCTATCTCACGCACTGGCAAAGCCGCTTCGACCAGGGCACGCCGTACCGCTCCAGCTACTGACGCAGGCCGCGCGGCGCACGTCTCCGTGTTCGATCCGCCGTGTTGCTGATGATCGGCGAGCATGGCGCGAAGTTCAATTCGACCAAATGGCCAGCGCGCCGCCGCACTTAGTGGATTTCGGGCGTCCGCCCGGTCGCTGCACCGGCATGCGTCGTCGGCGCACAGCGAGTCGCCTGTCCGCTCGCGCCGCTTGCCGAAGACGGCGACAAGCCGCCGGCGCCGCCGGGCAGCGCGCTGCTCACACAAACGACACCGAATGCCAGCGTGTTCTGAACCATCGGATAAAGAAGATACAGCGCAAACGCGAGATAACCCGCGTAAAGAAATCGAACCATGGTGCGATGGGAAGCGATGAAGAAATGGACTCGCCCTGTTTACGGCACCGCGCCGGGCACCTTGAGGCATCGCGCATCCGATTGCGCATCGGGATGAAACACGGCCCCATGGCGCACGCTTCTCACCCCATCTGCATCGATCCGTACCGGACCGAAATCACCCGTCGGCAGATTGCCAACGTGGCGATGCGCCGAACAATGCGCGATACTGTCCGACATACGATCCCGTGACCGGCCTCGCAGCCGGGACAAAAGACAAGGCCCATGCAAATCGCACCGAAACCGGCCGACGAGGCGGCCCGGCTCGATACGCTTCATTCGCTCTCGATCCTCGACACGCCGCCCGAAGAGCGCTTCGATCGCCTGACGCGTCTCGCACGCAGGCTGTTCGACGTACCGATCGCACTCGTCAGCCTCGTCGACGACGATCGCCAGTGGTTCAAGAGCCATGCCGGGCTCGACGTCACGCAAACGTCGCGCGACGTGTCGTTCTGCTCCCATGCATTGCTCGAGGGCAATACGATGGTGATCCAGGATGCGCTGAACGACAATCGCTTCCACGACAACCCGCTCGTCACCGGCGCGCCCGGCATCCGCTTCTATGCCGGCCGGCCGCTTACGGCGCCGAACGGTGCGCCCATCGGCACGCTGTGCCTGATCGACACGCGGCCGCGCTCGCTCGAGCCCGACGAACTCGCGCTGCTCGGCGATCTCGCCCACATGACCGAACGCGAGATCGCCGCACTGCAGTTCGCGACCACCGACGAACTCACGCAACTGACCAACCGGCGCGGCTTCGAGATCCTGGCCCGCCACGTGCTGAGCCTGTGCGATCGCCTCGACCGTCACGCGGCGCTGCTGTTTTTCGACCTGAACGATTTCAAGTCGATCAATGACCGCTTCGGCCACGCCGAAGGCGACCACGCGCTCAAGGCATTCGCCGATACGTTGACGGGCGCGTTGCGCGACAGCGACGTGATCGCACGGCTTGGCGGCGACGAGTTCGTCGTGCTGCTGAGCGCCACCGATCCGGGCGACGTTGCCGAGCCGGTCGAACGCGTGACGCAGGCGCTCGCGCTGCGCAACGCGGCCGACGCACGCGGCTATGACATCCGGTTCAGCGTCGGGCACGTCGACTACGATCCCGCGCACCATCGCGACGTGGCCGACCTGCTTGCATCGGCCGATCAACGGATGTACGAGGACAAGCAGCGCAGCAAGGCGGCCGGCGCGTAAGCGCGCGCGTGCCGCCGTCCCGCCGCTCAACTGCGGTTGCGTGGCTGCGTCAGCTTCCGCACGGCGGCGCGCTGGCCATGGCCTCCGTGATCTGCTCGGGCGTCAGGTCGCGCTGATGCGTCGCGAGCGACCAGCGATGACCGAACGGATCCTCGACCTGCCCGTAGCGATCGCCCCAGAACATGTCGGCAGCCGGAATCGTGACCGTCGCACCGGCCTCGACCGCCTTTGCGATCGCCGCGTCGGTGTCAGGCACGTACAGGTGCAGGCAGACTGGCGTGCCTTTCAGCGCCTTCGGCCCGAGCGCGCCGTGATCGGGCATTTCATCCACCAGCATCAGTGTCGAATCGCCAATCACGAGACACGCGTGCGCGAGCCGGCCGTCGGGCATCGCCAGGCGAAACTGTTCGCTCGCATTGAACGCGCGCTTGTAGAAGTCGATCGCTGCTGTTGCGCCGGCGCAGATCAGGTGCGGCGTCAGCGTGCGCATCCCTTCCGGGATCGGTTTGACGGACGTGGACATGGGTATCGCTCCTTCGGTCGGTTGTCGTATCGGAATCGGGACGGACGCGCGATGCGCACGCCTCCGATGCTACGACGGACGACTCCGGCGGAAATCGACACGGCACCCGACATTTTTTTGTTTTCACGGATATCGGCGCACGCGGGCTCCCCGCATCGGGCGTCATCGGCCCGTTCGGTCGCCCTCGTTGTCCGGCACGCCGAACTGACGGCGGCACGCCTCCAGCAATCCGGCCACCGCATCGAGCGGCAGATCGGCAAACCCGGCGATCGGCAGCATCACGCCACCCGGTACCCTGGTGCGCGATGAAAGCGCCGAGAACTGGTAGCCGATGTAGCGATTTCCGGCGACGCTGACGATCCGGAATTCGGTGACGTCACGCCATGGCGTGACGGGTTGTTCGCGTAAGGCCCCGGTCAACCTGAAGCCCGTCTCGTCGACCTGCAGCGCCATCCTGCGCCGCGACGACGCGAAGAAGGCGGCCCCTGCCAGCGCCAGCAACACGGCCAGTGCCGCCACCGGCCAGAGCGCCGGCGCGGCCGCATAGCCGCACAGGCTCGCGGCGGCCAGCACCATGCACGCGATCGCCCTTCTCTTCAGGCTCCGGCTGTCGACCGCCAGCGTCACCGGCAACTGGCCGACGACGGTTCCCGCGACGGGATCGACGTGCCAGCCGGAATCGGTGGTTTCGCCTTCATCATTCATCGCGCGATCGCTCACATCGACGACAACCGGCTCATCGAGGTCGGACACCCGATCGACGCGCCGAGACGGACAGCGTGTCGACCGAAAATGGTCGGGATCGACGAAGGCAGGCATCGATGCACGACGACGCGCCTTCGTCCGCGCGGAACGGGCCACGCTCCGCCGGCATCGGTCATGTTCAGTTGCACACCTTGACGGTGCCGTTGGTCGTACATTGACCGATGGCCCAGTGACTCTGCCCGGCCAGATGAGGCGCCTGGCCGACGCCACGAATCGGCTCGGACGATGACGAGGCCGGAACGGCAGCGGCTGCCGACGCGGTGTCGGGCGACGGTAGCAGAGACGACTCGGGCGCGGTCTGGCAAGCCGATAGCGCCAGGCAAAGAGCGGATGCCAACGGGGCGATGAGCGGTCTGGACATGGTCTCGTACGCGTTTGCGATATTCGCTTCCGGTAAAACGGGCTCGCTGAAGATCACGTGCCCCGTCAGACCGTTCGGCGCAACCGCCCATGCAGCATGACGATCAGCCAATACTACTCCTCGCGATCGACGTCGTGCGACCGGCCGTTCGGCCAGGCATCGCCATCCATGCGACGACACCCGCTATCGCTGACGCATGCCGCGCCGGTCAGATTTGCGGCAGATCACGCAGCGTGCGCGACTCGTTCGTCGCATCGATGTCGAGCTCGATGCCTTCCGATGCATCGCGATACAGCACGCGTTTCAGCCTGGGTCCGATCGCGGTGTCGTCCGATGCCGAGAAGATGGCGCGGACGTCGTTACCGGACGCGAGCGCGCGCGCCACGTCCGCCACCGGCGCCTCGCTTGGCGTCGCCGCCCACGACCGGTCAGCCGGATTCACGGCCGCCCAGCGCACATGCGTCACGCGCGCGCTGAGCGGATCGATTCGCACTCCATTCACCGCAAACATCGACATCGGCATCTCCTTCGAATTTTTTTACGGCCCGTCGTACCGATGCGCGGTCACGGACGGCCCCATATTTCGCAGACGTTTCCCGCCGGATCCGCCACGGAAATCGCGATCGTACCGTCGCCGTAGTCCCACTCGTTCAGGATGCCGACGCGGCACGATTCAAGTCGCGCAATGGCTTCCGCGACATGCACGACTTCGATGGCCAGCGCAATCCCGTGGCCGGTCGGTCGAAACTCCGGATACGGAAACACGCCACCGCGGCCCGTATGAATGGTCAGCGTCGCTCCGTCCACGACAAAGCGATGCCATGGATTCCCCGCCGCCGACACGCCTTCGGAATGCACAGGCAGCGCGAGCGCCAACCGATAGAAATCCACCACCGCCCGGAAGCGATCGTCTTCGACCGGCACCAGGATGCCCAGACTCGCGATCATGTGCGCTTCTCCGGCCAACGCGATTTTCGATGATACATTGAGGCGCTTTACAACCGTCAACAGACAATCGTGCACGGGAGAAACACATGACCGACGCCTGGGGAACCTTCCCTGCCAGAATGGGCGACCATCAGGCTTTCATCAGCTTCAACCACAGCTTTGCGGAACTCGCCGAAGGCGATCCGCGCACGTCGCTGCTCAGCGTGCGCGTCCCCTTTGCACATCCGACGCCGGAAGGCCTGCCGACCGGCGACGAATTCGCCGGTCTCGCGACGATCGAGGATCTGCTCGACGCCACGATCGCCGCGAAAGGTGGCGTGCAGGTTGGCCGCATCACCGTCGACGGCCATCGCGATTTCCTGTTCTACGTGCCGTTCGACGAAGAGTCAGCGGCCGAGATCGTCGACGCGCTGGCCGATCAGACAACCTACGCGCTGCAGTACGCGCACCAGGACGATGCGGACAAGGAAGCGTACTGGCAAACGCTCTACCCGACCGACGACGACTGGCTGATCATGCGCGACATGCGCGTGCTGGATGAATTGCGGAAGAAAGGCGACGCCAGCGACGTAAGCCGGCGCGTGATGCACTGGGCGTACTTCCCCGACCCGAGCGACGCGCATCAGTTCGCGGACTGGGCCGAATCGAAAGGCTATCCGGTCGAGTCGGTTGCGCCCACCGAAGACGGCAAGTCGGCCGTCCGGTTTTCGCATGAAGGCACGATGGCGCTGGCTGACATCACCGGCCATACGGTCGCGATCAACCGCGAGGTCCGTTCGCTCGGAGGGGAATACGACGGGTGGGAAACCAGCGTCGAACAGGCTGGCTGAGCGGGTTGCCCCGCCCGCTGCGCGACATGTGATGCCATGCATCCGGCGCAAAAAATATCCCGGCGGCATGCTTGCGCGCCGCCGGGACCAAGGCATCACCGGTCGAAACCGGCGATGGGCCTGAGGGTTCGCTCAGGCACGAGGAAAGCGATTCGTGCGGATCAGGCGAACGGATGCCGGGGCGCGCAACCGATGCGATTACGCCGCCCGCCGGACGCCTGTCCGGTTCCGCCGACGCAGCCTTCCGGCGTCGGACGGGCAAAAAGCCCCCGCTCCTGCGCGAGCGAGCGGGGAAACAGTTGACCGGGCCGGGGAAGAACGGTCAACCGGCCAAATTGTGAGCGTGGGCCGCGCAACGATCTGTGCGGCAACTCACCATTTGGTGACAATGCCGCAGCAATTGGTTCGCTCGCGTGCCGCGCGGATCGCGTCACGGTCCGAGCGCAACGCCCGCGACCGGCGCGAGCATCACCACGATGACGGGCGACAGCACCACTGCCCCGATCATCATCACGCCGTCGGCCGCAAGCGTGACGGGCGTCGCGAGCACGCGCACGGCCTTGCCCGCCGTCGTGATGCGGTCGGTGACCTGAATCTTGTATGAATGCGTAAACGACGACCACGTCTTGCCCTGCGCAAAACCATCGGCGAGATAGCGCGATCCGGCCAGCGCACCCTTCATCCCCAGATCTACGCTTCCGAGCTTCGTGAAGCCATCCTCCAGCGCCCGATCCCAATCCTCGTCGGTCATGCCATTGCGGTGGAGCCTCAGCGAGAACTCGCCCGAGATCTTGCTGCCCTGCGCGACGAACCCATATAGCGACGCATTGATCGACTTCCGGTAAGGCGATGCCAGCACGGCGCCGAGATGCTCCGGCATATCGAAGATGTAGTGATATTTCTTGCCGAGCACGACGAATTTCTTGCCGTCCTCGCTGACGAGGAATCGGTCGACCGTCTCTTCGTATTGACCGTCTTCGAACAGCATTGCAGTGCAACCTGTCAGACCGGCAGCGACAATGATCGCACCCGCCGTCAGCAGCGTTCTTCTTTGCATGTCTGGAGTTTTATTTTGTTTTAATTCAACCGTATATTTTCAGGCCCGGGCCCAGTTTCGGGTAAGTCGCAGGGGTTGTCAAAGCAGGTTTATTCTATTTTTTCGATCGGCCGGATTCGGGCTTCGTTTTTCTGTACCGTTTTTTTAGAAACCGCGTTTCGCGAACACAGGAACTCGCGTCATGACAACCGGGTTTCGTCATCGTGACGGTCAGCTGAACAGCCATTCTGCGACCATCTCGATCCAGTCGAGATCGCCAGCGATATCGATGACGGTTTCGCCGACGATTTCGGCAGTCGATGTGGTCGATGCGCCCGTGGCCACCGCTCCGGCAGCTACCGCATTCACCTTCGCCATTTCGACCGACGCGCCCGATCTCGGATCGGCCAGCCGCTCCAGCCAGTCAACGATGTTGGCGCGCGCATCCTCTTCATCGACGAAATCATGCCGTTCGAGAAAGCGGTCGAATACGATCCACGCAAGCGTCTTGCTTTGCGAATCGGATTCGAGATGCCAGTCGACAACGCCTGTCCGACCGGACTCCCTGATTTCGAGCATCGCGGTAAAACAGTAATCGAGGTACTCGATCTCAAGTTTCGACGACATGTTTTTTCCGGTCAATCTGACCTCTCTGTTCTTATGTTGAGCCGCACGCACCGGGTTTCGCGACACTGTGTGAATCTTCGATGAAATTCGCGCGGTGCGTCATGTCCGCTGGCAGTATCGCGATATTCTCGTGACCTGTCGATATCGATCGCCGACACATGACTGCATTCGATTTACCCACCCGTCCCCTCTCCGCCTTTGTTCGCGATTCAGGTTCTGCCGCGACTCGCTCCGTTTTCCTATTCCGGGTATTGCCCTGCTTCGCCGCCGCAATCGCGCTGCTAAACTGGAATCAATAAGGTCGCTTGCAACACCAGAGGAAACAATGGCACTCGCCCACGCACAGGAGAATGGCGTGGAAGTCTGGGTTATCCAGCTTCCCGGGCACGCCCCCTATGCCTATACGCATCTCAAGCGGGTATTCTCGTCAGACGATACGCGACACCGGGTCGTGACGATCGACCTGACGAAACTGCTGGCATGTGCCGACCGAGACACGACGGACTACGTGTTGCCGTCCGTGCTGTACTGGGCCCCAGGAAAGGCCGCGGGCATTCGCGAATTTCTCGCCCCTGAACAGGACAGGATTCCGGACATGCCGTACATCACGTTTCGCGAGACGAGAACGCGAACGCTGCTCGGGATCCCGGGTCTGTCGAAAGTCGGCGTCGCGTCGTTCCGCAACGGCCAGCATCGCGCGCGCTATCTTGCCTATGCAGGCGCAACGACCCTGCCCGTCGAGGTGCACGAGACGGAAGCCGATCTGCTCGTGCGGTACTGCGGCGAGTAACAACGGCATACGTTCGACTTTTGCCCGGCGAGGGCCGCACCTCATGCCGCCGTTCGCGCGAATGTCGCCAGGCCGCTACGCCTGTATCGCGTAGATCCGGTCGGTGACCTCCGTCTGGCCGATGCGGCTCGTTTCGATACCCGCCAGTTGCCAACCGTTGTGCTCATAGAAGCCGATCGCGCGTTCGTTGTCCGCCAGCACCTTCAGGTGGACCTTGCCCACGCCGAGCGTGCGCGCCCAGGCGCGAACGGCTTCGATCATGCCCTTGCCCGTGCCGCTTCCGTGATACGAGGGATGGACGTGCAGGCAGTCGAGCAGCACGCCAAGCGCTGGATCGACGGGGCGCTCGGCGCTGACGAAGCCCACGGGCTCGCCGTCCGCCTCGGCGATCAGCACGAGGCCCCACTCCTTTTCATTGCGATCGAGATAGTGCCGCCACCGGATCGCGTGTTCCACCGGCACCTCGTCGGACAAGTAGGCCGCCGGCAGGATGTGGCTGTACGCGGTTTGCCAGCTCAGCGTGTGCAGGCGAGCGATGTGGTTTGCGTCTTGCGCTATCGCGGCACGCAGCGTGGCCCGGGTTTCCGGCATCGGTGGTCGCTCCTTCAGCTTGTTCTGTTGATCGGACGTCTCGCCGCAAAATATACCGCGCGTTGCGGCATGCAACCCTCGATGTCGCCGGGCTCGAACGATACCGTGTCGGCTTGCCCAGGGACGACGGAAGATGGAGTTTGGGAAACTCAAGCGATGCGACGTCTCTTTGGAGCGATCGGGCTTGCGATCGTGCCTCATCCGCGTAATCGCCTGAGCCACGATCGACAGCCGCCTGTGCGTCGCGTTCGATCGGTTATGCGTGCCGCCGGCCGGTTCCTGCGGTGGCGGTGTGGATGCGTGCGCAGCAACGACGGACGCTCGCCACCATCGGATTGCTCGCGCATCTGTTCGCGCGCGCCCATCCTGTTCGCGGTGCTCGGCGCTTATCTGTTTTCACGGCGTCGCCCTCCGCACGTTATCGTCGCGTACCTTGCATGCGTCGCCGTCGCCCACTGGCTCGTGACGTTCGCAGGCGTTCGTCTCCTTCACGCCTGACGCGATCGCGTCAGCGCCAGCCTTCCGGGCGTCGCTGCAACTCGTTGCCTGCGCAACGGGATTCAGGCAAAAAAAATCCCGACACCGTCATTGGTCATCGGGATCGAACGGCCCTGCAAAGCATGAGGGCACGAGGAAGCCGACACATTACACCAATGTAAGACTGTTACGCATTGTCGATTCGCGCCAAGCCCCTGTCCCATTCCGCCATTCATACGGCAAAGCGCGGCCATAAACGAAAAAAGCCTGCTCACGCGGAACGCGAGCAGGCAAGAAAACGGATCAGCATTCGAGGCACGAGGGCTGTCCATGGAAGATAACGGCATGAGGCGCAAGAACCTTAGCCGGGACAGGAAACTTCACAACATCATGTCGACGGGATACCGCCATTCAATCTCGCGTCGAAGATTCATTGATGAAAACCGGCGACACAGTGACGACATCCTGTCGCTCCCGACTCTGGCCGTCCGCCAGTTGTGCGCAAGTTCCACCCGGTTTGCTCGTCGCGAAGCGCCAGTCCGTTTAATCGGCCATGTATGGCAAACTTCGGCTCCGCATCGACGCAGCGCGCACTCTTTACTGCAGGGGAATCATGTACGTCTTGATCTATATCGCAGCAGTTGCTGTCGCGAACTTGATGGTCGCTCATTTCGGACCCGCCGCGACTCCGATCATCGCGTTCTTTCTGATCGGACTCGATCTCGCGATTCGCGACCGACTCCATCTGGACTGGCGCGGCCGCGCGCTTTGGTCACGGATGTTTGCGTTGATCGCGGCCGCTGGCGTTGTCAGTTACGCGCTCAATCCCGCTGCCAAGGAAATCGCCCTCGCGTCTCTCGTCGCGTTCGGTTCGGCGGCCTTAGCAAGTGCAATCGTGTTTCAACTCGCACGTCGCTTTCCGATACTGGCCCGCGCAAACGGCGCGAACGTCGCGGGTGCGGCTGTCGACTCCATCATCTTTCCGCTTATTGCGTTCGGGACAGTGTTCCCGACGATCGCGGCATTGCAGTTCGTCGCGAAGGTAGCGGGCGGCGCTTTGTGGTCGTGGGTGGTTTTTCGAAACACTCGAACGGTTCAGGCAGGGATCGCGAGCAATGTGGTCGATCGTTAAGAACGGGTTGCGCGTATGGCGGCGTTGTTCATTGCCGAGGATGTCGTCGTTTCGCTTCTGTTCGCCCAGGTGTTTCTCGCTTCGACCAAGTTCACGATCACGGAACAAAGACCGGAGTGTCGTATTGTTGGTCGGTTACGCGGACAGCACAAGGCTCGAACGAAGTTCGTAAAGCGACGAGAAACGTAATTCCCGATTTTGGAATCCCAAAACAAAAACGGCACTGTCTTTTGGGACAGTGCCGTTTTTAACAACTTGATACCGCTAGGAATTCTTTGGGGTGGCTGATGGGACTCGAACCCACGACGACAGGAATCACAATCCTGGACTCTACCAACTGAGCTACAGCCACCACTGTTACTGCTTTTTGTTCTTCGCTGCTTTTGTGTTTCAGCAGCGAAGAACAAGATTATACGAACACTTTTGAATCTTGCAAAGCTTTTTTTTCAAAAACTTCTTCGGCCTCGTTCAGATGCGCGCGCGCCTCGTCGAACACGGCCAGATCAGCACGCGCAAGCTTCTTGTTGTCGGACAGCACACGACGCCAACCACGTGCGCCGGGCATGCCGCGATACAGCCCAAGTGCGTGTCGCACGATCGCGCCGAGGTAGGTCCCGCGCTTCAGTTCGGCCGCGCAGTATTCGATCAGCTTCGCCTCGGCCTCTTCGCGCGTCGGCACCGCAGCGGTCGATCCGTAGAAGCGCGCATCAACCTCCGCGAGCACATACGGGTTGTGATACGCCTCGCGGCCGAGCATCACGCCGTCGACATGCTCGAGATGCTGCGCAACCTCGTCGAGCGTCGTGATACCGCCGTTGATGACGATCTCGAGCGACGGAAAATCGCGCTTCAACTGATACGCGTAGTCGTACTTGAGCGGCGGGATCTCGCGATTCTCCTTCGGCGACAGGCCCTTCAGGATCGCGTTGCGCGCATGCACGACGAACGTTTCGCAGCCAGCCTCGGCCACCTTGCCGACGAAGTCGCGCACGAACGCGTAGTCCTCAACCGCGTCGACCCCGATCCGGTGTTTGACCGTGACCGGCACCGACACCGCGTCGCGCATCGCCTTCACGCAGTCGGCGACGAGCTGCGGCTCGTTCATCAGGCACGCGCCGAACGCGCCGCGCTGCACGCGCTCCGACGGGCATCCGCAATTCAGGTTGATTTCGTCGTAGCCCCACTGCTCGCCGAGCTTCGCCGCGCGCGCGAGATCGTCGCGCTCGCTGCCGCCCAGTTGCAGCGCGACCGGCGATTCGTTCGGCGTGAACGCGAGATGCCGCCGGGCATCGCCGAACAGCAGCGCGCCCGTCGTGATCATCTCCGTATACAGCCACGTGTCACGCGTCAGCGTACGGTGGAACGACCGGCAATGGCGGTCGGTCCAGTCGAGCATGGGCGCGACGGATACGCGGCGGGGAGGAAGCGAAGACGGTACGGACATGGATTTCGGGCAACAGGCCAGACGGCACGGAAACAACCCGGTATTTTACCGCAACACGGGCTGTGCCTGCCCGACACGCGTGCTACCCCTCGCCCAGCTCCGCATCGACCGCCCGCCGCGCCTCGTCGAGCACGCGCTCGATCACGCGTCGTTCGGTCAGCAGTATCCCGTCGACCTTGACGAGCCGCCAGTCGATCCGCACGGCATCGCCCTGCAGCACGCGGTAATGCGCATGCTCGCCGTCCCAGACCTGCTCGGTCTTCACCTCGATCTCGAAGCCGCGGTACGGCTCGCTGAAATCGCCGAGGTCGCTGCCTCTCGGTTCCATCGCACGCTCCGTGGCGACGCAGCGCCAAGCCGCCCGCGCGGCCGGCGCCGTGCGCTCAATCGTATTCGTCGGATAAAAAGGATTTGCCATCGGCCGTCAGGTCGACCCGGTCGGCCGCTGCCTGGTAGATCAGCCCCTCGTTCAGCAACGCGTAGACGACGTCGTCGAACGCAGCGGGAACCGGCCGGCTTTCACCGAACTGGTCGATCCATTTCAGCGCTTCGATGGCTTCGGGGGAAAGGATGGGGGTCATGCGTTGGCCTCCGGCATCGGTGTCGCTCCATCCTAGCACTTCGTCCGGACGTCGAATACCAAGGCAAACGCGCTGCGCAAATGCCGGGCGGCGCCAACGGGCAGGTTGCCCGCGGCGCCGCGCCGGTGCAGGACACGCAGGCTCAGAGGCGCGCGATCGATACTTCGGTCGATTTCACGAGCGCGACGACTTCCGCGCCCACCTTCAGTTCGAGTTCGTCAACCGAACGGGTCGTGATCACCGACGTGACGATGCCGAACGGCGTCTCGACGTCGACCTCGGAGACCACCGATCCGCGAATGATCTCCTTGACCTTGCCCTTGAACTGGTTACGTACGTTGATTGCGGTGATGCTCATCAGGTTGATCGCTCCGAAGAAAAAGATCTCAGAACGGGCGGCCGCTGCCGCCCGGATTTAAACGGCCCAGCGGATCTGCCCGACCGGTCGAACGTTGTCTGCCTCATGTGGCGCGCCGTGGTCGGCCGCACCGGGCCCGCCGGCGAGCACACGTTTCAGCACGCGATCCTCCAGCGCCGCGAACGCCGCCGATGCGCGGGCGCGCGGCCGGTCGAGCGGCACCGGCTGATCCAGCGCCACTCGCCCCTGCTCGATGAGCAGGATGCGGTCGCCGAGCGCGACGGCCTCCTGCACGTCGTGCGTGACGAGGAGCGCGGTGAATCGATGCTCACGCCACAACCGCTCGATCAGCGCATGCATCTCGATGCGGGTCAGCGCGTCGAGCGCGCCGAGCGGCTCGTCGAGCAACAGCAGTTGGGGCCGGTGCACGAGCGCGCGGGCCAGTGCGACACGCTGCCGCTGGCCGCCCGACAGTTGCGCGGGCCAGTCGTTCGCACGTTCCAGCAGGCCGACTTCATCGAGCACCGCGCGCGCCTGGTCGCGCGCGCCGCGCCCGAGGCCCAGCATCACGTTCTGCAGCACGGTCTTCCACGGCAGCAGGCGCGCATCCTGGTACATGATCCGTGTATCGAGCACACCGCCGCCCTCGCCGCGCGTCTCGAGCGCGCCGCTGCTCGGCTGCTCGAGCCCGGCAACGAGACGCAGCAGGGTCGATTTCCCGCAGCCGCTGCGGCCAACGATCGCGACGAAGCTGCCGCGCGCGATCCCGAGTTCGACGTTGTCGAGCACCGTGCGTGCCCCGAAGCGCTTGCTGACACCCGACAGTGTCACTGCATCGTCGGGTACCGGGCTTCCTGGCCGTCGCCGCGCGAGCGGAACGACGGATGCGCTGCCGTCACGTTCGAGAACCGCCGCGTCTCGCGCGTCGCCGTCCGCGACACGCGCCTGCGCCAGTTCGGCCTCGAGGTCTGCGCCGGCGAGCGGGCCGTAGGCGGCCGCCGAAGTCGTCGCATTCATGCCTTTGCTCCTGATTGATAAGCGGGGTGCCAGCGCAGCGTCACGCGCTCGAGCCATTTCGCCAGCACGTCGGCCAGCTTGCCGAGCACCGCGTACAGCAGGATGCCGACCACCACCACGTCGGTTTGCAGGAATTCACGTGCGTTCATCGTCATGTAGCCGATGCCCGACTGCGCGGAGATCGTTTCCGCGACGATCAGCATCACCCACATCAGCCCGAGCGCAAAGCGCACGCCGACGAGGATCGACGGCAACGCACCGGGCAGGATCACGTCGCGGTACAGCGCAAAGCCGCGCACGCCGTAACTCTTCGCCATCTCGATCAGGTTCGCGTCGACCGAGCGGATCCCGTGATACGTGTTGATGTAGACCGGGAAGAACACGCCGAGCGCAACGAGGAACAGCTTCGCCTTCTCGTCGATGCCGAACCACAGGATCACGAGCGGAATCATCGCGAGCGCCGGGATGTTGCGGATCATCTGGATCGTCGAATCGAGCGCGACCTCGGCCGCCTTCGACAAGCCGGTCGCGAGCCCCAGCGCGAGGCCGACACCGCCGCCGATCGCGAAACCGAACAGCGCGCGCCAGGTGCTGACCTTCACGTTCGCCCACATTTCACCCGACGTCACGAGCGACCAGGCCGCTCGCACGACCGCCACGGGTTCGGGCAGCACGCGGGTCGACAGCCAGCCGGTGCGCGCACCGACTTCCCATGCCACCAGCAGCGCAAGCGGCACGAGCCACGGCGCAATGCCGCGCCATGCGCGGGCGGCCACGGCCGCGCCCGCCGTCGACGTTTTCGTTGTCATCGCAGGCCTCCTGTCGCTCAGCTCTGGGCCGCTTTCGGCAGATAGCTGTTGCCAACGATCTCGCCGAACGGGCCCGACAGCGGGCCGGTCGCCTTCGCCGCACCGTTGCCCTTGATCAGCGGGAACACGAGTTCCGCGAAACGGTACGACTCCTCCAGGTGCGGATAGCCGGACAGGATGAAGGTCTCGATGCCGAGATCCACGTATTCGCGCATGCGCTCCGCGACCTGCTCCGGATTGCCAACGAGCGCAGTGCCCGCGCCGCCGCGCACGAGGCCGACGCCGGCCCACAGGTTCGGATACACCTCGAGCGCCTCGCGGCCGCCGCGCTTGCCGCCGTGCAGCGCGGCCATCCGGCGCTGGCCTTCCGAATCCATGTTCGCGAACGCCTTCTGCGCACGCGCGATGGTTTCGTCGTCGAGGCGGCTGATCAAGCGCTCGGCGTCGCGCCATGCTTCGTCCTCGGTCTCGCGCACGATCACGTGCAGACGAATGCCGAACTTGATCTTGCGGCCACGTGCCTCCGCGCGGGCGCGAATATCGGCGATCTTCTTTGCAACGGCCGCAGGCGGCTCGCCCCAGGTCAGATAGGTGTCGATGTGATCGGCCGCGATCTCATGCGCGGCCGGCGACGAACCGCCGAACCACAGCGGCGGATGCGGACGCTGCACGGGCGGATACAACGCCTTGCCGCCCTTCGACTGCAGATGCTTGCCGATGTAGTCGAACCCGCCGTTGTCGTGCGACGCGGACAGCAGCCCGCGCCAGATGTTCAGGAAGTCGTCGGTGATTTCGTAGCGTGTGTCGTGATCCGCGAACAGGCCGTCGCCTTCGAGCTCGGCGGCATCGCCGCCCGTCACCACGTTGATCAGCAGGCGGCCGCCCGACAGGCGGTCGAACGTCGCGGCCATGCGCGCCGACAGCCCCGGCGATGCGATGCCGGGACGGATCGCAACCAGGAATTTCAGGCGCTGCGTCGCCGGGATGAGGCTCGATGCAACGACCCACGCATCCTCGCAGGAACGGCCGGTCGGCAGCAGCACGCCCTCGTAGCCGAGCGTATCGGCCGCCACCGCGACCTGCTTGAAGTAATCGTAATCCGCGGCGCGCGCACCTTCGGCCGTACCGAGATAGCGGCTGTCGCCGTGCGTGGGGATAAACCAGAACACATTCATCTGCTGCTCCTGCTTGACTGTCCTTGCCGGAATTTGAGAAAAACACCGCCCTGCTCGCGTCGCGGATATGCGGCGCATGCATGGTGTGCGTTCGAATCGGGATGGCTCGCCGGTCAGGCCGTGCAGCGGGCGAGGACGCGATTGCACGGCTGTTTCTGGGAAATCAGTCTAGGGATCGGTGCAGGGCTTTGGAACGATTTTTTTGAGCTTAGGTTTTCCGCTTTCGTGATTAGCACGACGCTGGAGCGAATATCGCGGCGGGCGGGCCCTATAATGACGCACCTCTCCGAATAACTCCGCGCGGACGGCCCCGGCCGTGCGCGCCTGCGGTGCACTCATCGATGCAGAAAGTCATCCTGCCATTCCTGTCCGGCTTCCTGGCCGCCCTGTTCTTCCGCGAAGCCACGCTCGCACTCCTTCATACAGCCGACCTGATCGCCGCAACCGGCTTCTCCACGCAACCATTCGCGCCGCTCGGCATTCCTGAATTTGTCGCGAATGCGCTAATCAGCGCGTGCTGTGCGATCCCGATGGCGTGGCTGCTGCGCGTCTCGCCGGAGCGCGAGGCCTCGTGGATCGGCGCGCTGGTGTTCGGCGGCATCGTGCTGACGGCCGCCCGCGTATTCGCGATCGATCCGCTGCGCGGCATCTGGCCGTCGGGCAACATGATGCCCGTGCTCGCGGCCGGCTTCGCGGCGAACGCGGTGTGGGGCTTCGGCGCGCTCGTGTTCATGCGTGCGTTCATGTCGGACGACACCGGCGACGAATAACGCGGTCGACACCCATGAAAAAGGCCGCCTGCACATGCAGGCGGCCTTTTTGTTTCCAGCTCGCGTTCGGTCAGTCCGACCGGCGTCAGTCCTGCAGTTTCCGCAGCGGATGCGTGTCCGGCGTCCACGGGCTGTCGAACATCGCAAGCACGTCTGCGCGATCGATATCGGCGGACGACTTGAAGCGCCAGACCGGCTGGTGGTCCTTGTCGACGATCAGCGCGCGCACGCCTTCGATCACGTCGCCGTGCGCGAACGTCGAGCGTGTGAGATCGAGATCGCGCCGCAGGCAGTCGGCCATCGTTGCGCCGCGCGCACGTTCGACGACTTCCAGCGACACGGCCATCGACAGCGGCGACAACTGTTCGCGCATCGCATGGGTCGCCTTCTCGACCCATCCGTCGACGGCTGCGCAATCCTGCTCGGCGTCGAGCGACGCGAGGATCGCGCCGATGTCCGGCTGCGCGAAATGCCGGTCGATCCCGGCGCGCGCGTCGGCCAGCACCGACGTGTCGGGCGTCGGTACGACCTTGTGTGCGGCCGCCGCGTCGGCCACGCACGCGACCGCCTGCTCGCCGCTGTCGATGCGCGCATTGCGCAGCGTATCGAGCAGCGCCGGCAGTGCGGCATCGGGCAGATAGACGTCAGCGAGCTGCGCGTAAAGCGCGCCTGCCGCGTCGAGCGTCGCGCCGGTCACGGCGAGATAGCGGCCGATCGCGCCGGGCGTGCGCGCGAGGAACCAGCTCATCCCGACGTCCGGGAACAGGCCGATACGCGTTTCCGGCATCGCCATCTTCGTCGAGTCGGTCACGACACGCAGGCCGCCCGTATGCCGCGCCGCCTGTGAAATACCCATGCCGCCGCCCATCACGACACCGTGCATCAGCGCGATATAGGGCTTCGGATACGTGAAGATCGTGTGGTTGAGCGTGTATTCCTCGATGAAGAACGCGTCGACCGCATCGCGGTCACCGCGCTGCCACGCATCGTGGAAGAAGCGTACGTCACCGCCCGCGCAGAACGCGCGCGGATGCGGGCTGTGCACGACGACCGCGACGACTTCGGGATCGTCGCACCACGCATCGAGCGCCTGCTGCATCAGCCGGATCATGCCGACCGACAGCGCGTTCAGCGCCTTCGGCCGGTTCAGTTCGAGAAACCCGATGCGGTTCGCGACATGCGCGCGTACGTCGGGCTGAGTGGATTCGGCGGAAACGGCTGCGGAAGTGGAATCGGTCATGAGGGTCATCCGGCAAATGGCAGTCGCACGCTCAGTGCGCCTGCATCTTCGAAAACAGGTTCAACACCACGACGCCGGCGATGATCAGGCCAAGGCCGATCACGGCCGGCAGGTCCGGCACCTGGCGATAGAGCAGCATCGCGACGAGCGTGATCAGCACGATGCCGGCGCCCGACCAGACTGCATAGATGATGCCGACGGGCATCGTGCGTAACGTGATCGACAGGCAGTAGAACGCGATGCCGTAGCCGGCAACGACCAGCAACGACGGCCAGAGGCGCGTGAAGCCGTCCGCCGCGCGCAGCGCCGACGTGCCGATCACTTCCGCGACGATCGCGATCGCGAGCCATGCGTAACCGGGCAGTTGCATCACTCAGCTCCTGGCGAGGGCCAACACGGCGTAGTCGTGACCGAGCTCGGCACACAACGCCTCGACGACGAATTCGTGGTCCGCGCGCTGCGGCAGCCCCGACGCAGTGATCGAGCCGATCACGCCGGCACCGGCAACGGTCAGCGGGAACGAGCCCCCGTGCGGCGAATATTCGGTGATCGGCAACCCGTGCTTGTCGGCAAGCGTCGCGCCGGCCTGCTGCATGCGCAGGCCGATCGCGTATGAGCTGCGACGGAAATGCGCGACGACGTTGCGCTTGCGGCGCACCCAGTCGGCATTGTCGGGCGTGGCGCCAGCGAGCGCCGCGTAGAACAGCGGCTGGCCGAACGTGACGATGTCGATTGCGATCGCATGGCCGCGCGACGTCGCGAGCGCGTGCATCCGGTTGCCGAGCGCCCACGCACGGGCCGGGTCGAAATGGGGAAACACAAGCGCCTGTTCCTGCGCGCCGATCGATTGCAGATCGTGAGCGATGTCCATGAATCCGTCGATACAGTAATGAGAGTCGCAACAGCGCCGGAGCGATCGCACACGGCCCCGCTGCAGAAGAAACGAAACAAACCGCTCGATTCTAGCGCACCCACCCACCGTACCGGCCCCACAAGCAGCGACAAGAAATTGTCAGAAAACGCTTGCACGCACTCGGGTTACTCCTTATAATTCATTTCTTCGACGGACGCGGGGTGGAGCAGTCTGGCAGCTCGTCGGGCTCATAACCCGAAGGTCGTAGGTTCAAATCCTACCCCCGCAACCAACGTCCAGAATTACGCAAAAAGCCCGGCCCAGTGCCGGGCTTTTTGTTTTTCCGTCGCACTCCCCGCCCCGCTTCTTACGACACGCGGCCTGCACGCGCAGGCGTTCAAGAATGCCGCGCCCCGGTGATACACTCGCATCACCTCGTCCCTTCCACTCGACATGAAATTCTGCTCCGTCTGCGGTCACGAAGTCATCGCGCGCATTCCTCCGGGCGACAACCGCGAGCGCTTCGTCTGCGATCACTGCGGCACGATCCACTACCAGAATCCGCGCAACGTCGTCGGCACGGTCCCGGTCTGGGGCGATCAGATCCTGCTGTGCCGCCGCGCGATCGAACCGCGCTACGGGTTCTGGACGCTGCCCGCGGGCTTCATGGAAATGGGCGAGACGACGGCCGAAGCCGCCGCACGCGAAACGCTCGAGGAAGCCGGCGCGCGCGTCGAGGTGCAGAACCTGTTCACGCTGCTCAACGTGCCGCACGTGCACCAGGTCCACCTGTTCTACCTCGCGCGGCTCACCGATCCGGCTTTCGAGGCCGGCGAGGAAAGTCTCGAAGTGAAGCTGTTCGACGAAGCCGACATCCCGTGGGACGAGATCGCGTTCCCGACCGTCAGCCAGACCCTGCGATTCTTCTTCGCCGATCGCGCCGCGGGCGACTACGGCGTGCACACCGGCGATATCTTCCGCTCGCTGCGCAACGGCTGAGCCCCCGCCCCATGGTCCCCTGGCTCGGCCCGGACGATCCGTTTCCGCCCATCGAACGCGCGCTCGGTCCCGCCACCGGCGCGCCCGGGCTGCTCGCCGCGAGCGCCGACCTGCTGCCCTCACGCCTCATCGACGCGTATCTGCGCGGCATCTTCCCGTGGTACTCGGACGGCCAGCCCGTGCTGTGGTGGAGCCCCGACCCGCGCATGATCCTCGTGCCGGCCGAATTCAAGGTGTCGCCTTCGCTGCGCAAGACGCTGAAGCGCGTGCTGCGCGAACCCGAATGGGAAGTGCGCGTCGACTACGACTTTCCGGGTGTGATGCGCGCCTGCGCGCAGGCGCCGCGCCGCGGGCAGCGCGGCACGTGGATCACGGCCGAGATCATCGACGCGTACACGTCGCTCTACCGCTCTGGCAACGCGCACAGCATCGAGACGTGGCACGGCGGGCGGCGCGTCGGCGGCCTGTACGGCGTGTCGTTCGGGCGAATGTTTTTCGGCGAATCGATGTACGCGGACGCGACCGACGCATCGAAAATCGCGCTGGCCACGCTCATCGCGCACCTTCGCGAGCAGGGGCTGGAAATGATAGACTGCCAGCAGAATACGTCGCATCTAGCGTCGCTCGGCGGCCGCGAGATCGCACGCAAGGCCTTTGTCGCTCACGTGCGCAGCGCGGTAGCCGAACCGCCGATTCCGTGGCAGTTCGACAAGCGCGTGCTCGCCGCGCTGACGGGCCGCGCCGAAACGGCGCCCCCCTCCGGGATCGAGCGCTAGCGCGGCACTCCCTCCCTGCAACGAGAGCTGCCCATGACTCACCCGACTGAGCTGCCGCTTTCACCGCTTTCGGCGCTGCAATTCTATGCAACGGCGCCCTATCCGTGCAGCTATCTGGACGGCCGCGTCGCGCGCTCGCAAGTCGCGACGCCGAGCCACCTGATCAATTCCGACATCTACACCGAACTCGTCAAGGCCGGCTTCCGGCGCTCGGGCGTCTTCACCTATCGCCCGTACTGCGACGGCTGCCGTGCCTGCGTGCCGGTGCGCGTCCCCGTCGACGCGTTCGCGCCGTCGCGCACGCAGCGCCGGATGTGGAAGCGGCACCGCACGCTCGTTGCGACGGTTTCGCCGCTGCATTACGACGAAGAGCACTACGCGCTCTATATGCGCTACCAGTCGGCGCGCCACGCGGGCGGCGGCATGGATCGCGACAGCCGCGACCAGTACGAGCAATTCCTGCTGCAGAGCCGGATCAACTCGCGCCTCGTCGAATTCCGAGACCTCGACGCCCCCGGCGGCGAGCCCGGCAAGCTGCGCATGGTCAGCATGATCGACATCCTCGGCGACGGGCTGTCGTCCGTCTACACGTTCTTCGAGCCCGACGACCAGCACACGAGCTACGGCACTTACAACATCCTGTGGCAGATCGAGCAGGCGAAGAGCCTCGGCCTGCCCTACGTGTACCTCGGCTACTGGATCCGCGAGAGCCCGAAAATGGCCTACAAGGCGAACTTCCACCCGCTCGAAGGGCTGATCGACGGCCGCTGGAAGATACTCGATCCGGAACGGATCGACCTGCCGCCCGTCGACGCGGCGCTGGCCCGTGCGCCGTTGCCGGGCGGGCATTCGGGCTCGGGCTGACGCGCGCCGCGGGGATGACGAAGCGAAGCGCGCCCCTGCCGCCCAACTCCCGGTAAAATAGCGGGTTGTCATTCATTCCGGCTGTCCGCCCAATTCCCGTGTTCAGTTCCCTCTATCCGCTGGCCCGCGCATCCCTGTTCAAGATGGATGCGGAAGACGCTCACCACCTCACGCTGCGCGCGCTCGGCGCGGCCGGCCGTACGGGCCTTGCCTGCGCGCTGTCGGCCCGCGTGCCCGACGCGCCGCGCACCGTGATGGGGCTCACGTTCCGCAACCCGGTCGGCCTCGCGGCCGGCCTCGACAAGGACGGCGCGGCCATCGACGGCCTTGCGGCGCTCGGTTTCGGCTTCATCGAGGTCGGTACGGTCACGCCGCGCGCGCAGCCCGGCAACCCGCGCCCGCGGATGTTCCGCCTGCCGCAGGCCGAAGCGCTGATCAACCGGATGGGCTTCAACAACCACGGCGTCGACCAGTTCGTGAAGAACGTCCAGGCCGCCCGCTATCGCGGCATCCTCGGCCTGAACATCGGCAAGAACGCCGATACGCCGATCGAGCGCGCCGCCGAGGACTACCTGTACTGCCTCGAGCGCGTGTACCCGTTCGCAAGCTACGTGACGATCAATATCTCGTCGCCGAACACGAAGAACCTGCGCCAGCTGCAGGGCGCGGGCGAGCTCGACGCGCTGCTCGCCGCGCTGAAGGACAAGCAGCAGCGCCTCGCCGACCTGCACGGCAAGCTCGTGCCGCTCGCGCTGAAGATCGCGCCCGATCTCGACGACGAACAGGTCAAGGAAATCGGCGACACGCTGCTGCGCCACAAGATCGAGGCGGTCATCGCCACCAACACGACGCTGTCGCGCGCGGCCGTCCAAGGCCTGCCGCATGCGGACGAAGCCGGCGGCCTGTCGGGCCGCCCCGTGTTCGACGCGTCGAACGAAGTGATCCGCAAGCTGCACGCCGAAGTCGGCAGCGAAGTGCCGATCATCGGCGTCGGCGGCATTTTCTCGGGCGAGGATGCCCGGGCAAAGCTCGCGGCCGGCGCGGCACTCGTGCAGCTCTATACGGGTTTCATCTACCGTGGCCCCGCGCTCGTCGCGGAATGCGTGAAGGCCGTCGCACGCGACCGCACCGCGTAATATAGGCATAAACAAACGGTATTTAGTGGTCGATTGCGTTTTTGCTATCATCGACCCCGTTATCAGAATCAATGACCCGGACAGGGCAAGGAAACACACGATGAAGATTGCGCTGCTGAAGAAGCTGCTGGTTGCCGGCCTGATCGGCACGTCGTTCGCTGCCGCCACCGCGCATGCGGCTGACCTCCTCGACCAGGTGAAACAACGCGGCACGCTGCGGGTCGGCCTCGAAGGCACGTTCCCGCCGTTCAACTCGAAGAACCCGCAAGGCGAACTCGTCGGCTTCGACGTCGACATCGCGAAGGCCGTGGCCGCGAAGCTCGGCGTGAAAGCCGAATTCGTGACGACCGAATGGAGCGGCATCATCGCGGGCCTGCAGGCCGGCAAGTTCGACGTGATCGCCAACCAGGTCGGCATCACCGACAAGCGCAAGGAAACGCTCGACTTCTCGCCGGCGTACACGTACTCGTCCGCGCAACTGATCCAGCGCAACGACGACACGCGCCAGTTCAAGTCGCTTGAAGACCTGAAAGGCAAGAAGCTCGGCGTCGCGCTCGGCACGAACTACATGGACATGGCGAAGTCGGTGCCGGGCATCGACGTGAAGACGTACCCGGGCGCCCCCGAGTACCTGCGCGATCTCGCGGCCGGCCGTCTCGACGCGGCGCTCAACGACCGCCTGATGCTCGCGTACCTGACGAAGAATTCGCAGCTGCCGCTGCGCCCGGGCGCGAACGTCGGCTCGGCGAACCCGTCGGGCATCCCGTTCAAGAAGGGCAACCCGAAGTTCCAGAAGGCGATCGACGATGCGATGGCGCAACTCGAAGCCGACGGCACCTTCACGAAGATCTCGGACAAATGGTTCGGCATCGACGTGACGAAGCCGATCAAGTAAGCACGCCTGCATTTCCCGCCTGATGGCGGGCCGGAAAGGGCGGCATCCGTAACGATGCCGCCCTTTGTTTTATTCGTCCGGTTTATGATTGCGCTTTCGCGCACACATTCGATTCGTATTCCATGTCGACAACGTCCCTGCTCGTCCAATCGCTGCCGGTGCTCGCCCAGGGCGCCGTTCTGACCGTCAAGTTCGCCGTGCTGTCGATGGTGTTCGGCCTGCTCGGCGCCGTCGTGCTCGCGATGATGGGCATCCGGCAAAGCGAAGCGCTCGACGGCTTCGAACGCATCTGGGTCAACGCGCTCGCGTGGCTGGCACGCGCGTACGTGAGCCTGATGCGCGGCACGCCGCTGCTCGTGCAGATCTTCGTCATCTATTACGGGCTGCCGAGCCTCGGCATCTCGCTCGACCCGACGCCCGCCGGCGTCATCGCGCTGTCCGCGAACGTCGCCGCCTACATGTCGGAAAGCATGCGCGGCGCGATCAACGGGATCGCGCGCGGCCAGTGGCTCGCCGCGTACAGCCTCGGGTTGTCGTGGGGGCAGACGCTGCGCTACGTGATCGGCCCGCAGGCGCTGCGCATCGCGGTGCCGAGCCTGTCGAACAGCCTGATCAGCCTGATCAAGGACACGTCGCTCGTGTCCGTGATCACCGTGACCGAACTGCTGCGCAGCGCGCAGGAAGTGATCGCGGCGACCTATCAGCCGCTGCCGCTCTATCTCGCCGCCGCGGCCGTGTACTGGATCCTGTGCCAGATCCTCGAATGGGTGCAGCGCTGGTACGAAAAGCGCCTGTCGCTGCCGTCGCGGCACTGAGCGCACGCCGTTCGCCGGGCCGCTCGCGCGTGCCCGGCACCCCGCTTCCCGCTTACTCCCCCGAATAACGCACGCCGAGCGCCGCTCGCGCGGCATCGGTCATCGCGATCATCTGCCGCGAATGGTCGTGCGTCACGATCGGACTTTCGGTCTTGCCCGCGCGCAGCAGGTCGCAGAAATGCGCGGTCTCGTAGTTCAGCCCGCCGCCGTCGACCGGCGCATCGAGTTCGACGGTGCGCCCGTCCGCATAGCGAATCGTCGCACGTGCGGGGTTCCACCACTTCTCGTGAATCGTCACGTGGCCGCCGGCCGCAGCGATCAGCGCGTCGCCACGCCCCATCACGTCGAGCCCGCAAAAGAGCTGCGCGATCCCGCCGTTCGCGTGCACGCTGTTCAGGCTGGCGAACAGATCGACACCCGTAGCACCGACACGGCCGAGCGTCTGCACGTCGCGCGCCGCGCCGAGCCAGTCGACCGCGAGAAACGCCTCGTAGATCCCGATATCGAGCAGCGCGCCGCCCGCGCGATCGAGGCGATAGACGGCATGGTCGTCCGGGACCGACGACGACGCGCACCCTGCCCGCACGAGCCGGATCTCGCCAATCGGATCGTCACGCAGATGCGCGCGCAACTGACGATACAGCGGAAAGAACGGCGGCTTCATCGCCTCCATGAAAAGCTGCCCGGCGTCGCGTGCCGCACGCAGCACGGTGTCGAGCTGCGCCGCGTTCAGCGTCGCGGGCTTTTCGCACAGCACGGCCTTGCCGGCAGCAAGCGCGGCCAGCGTGTACTGCGCATGACTGTCATGGAGCGTCGCGATGTAAACCGCGTCGATGTCGCTCGCAAGGAGTGCTTCGAGACTCGCGGCCGGCGTACCGCCGTGCGTTTCGCAAAAGGCTGCCGCGGCATCGGTGCGGCGGGCCCAGGCACCGGCGAGCGTGGCGCCCGGCACGTGAGCGAGGCTTTGCGCGAAGCGGCGCGCAATGCTGCCTGCACCGACGATGCCGAAGCGCACCGGGCGATGGTCGTTGTCGTTCATCCTGATCTTCCGTGTCGGTCGTATGACGATGGCCGGCACGCTGCCGGCCGGTCGTCATGATAAACGGCCCGGCGGCACACGGATGAGCGACACGCACAGCGTCAGGCGCGCATGGGTACGTCGACGGAGAAATCGCGTGAAATCTCGTCGGCGCTGAAATCGATCAGCGCGAGCGAAGCGGCTTCGGCTTCGCGCGGATCGCGACGCTCGATCGCGTCGACCACCCGCGCATGCGCCTTCACCACGATCTCGTGCGCACCTTCCTTCTGCACGACACGCGGATTCACGAGACGCACCGCACCGCGCACGATCGCCGCCATCTGCTGGAAAAACTGGTTGCCGCTCGCCTGAACGATCCGCGTGTGCAGCAACTCGTCCGCCGTGTCGTAGCCGGGGTCGCCCGGCTGCAGCACCTTGAACGCATCGAACGCTTCGCGGATGCCCGCAATGTCGGCAGCCGTTGCACGCACGGCCGCCTGCGCGGTTGCGCGCGGTTCGATCAGCATCCGGAATTCGATGACGTCGCGCATGAACTGCGGATCGGGTTTCGCCCGGAACCGCCAGCTCACCACGTCTTCATCGATCATCCGCCAGTCGCGCATCGGCCGCACGCGCGTGCCGACTTTCGGCCGCACGTCCAGCATGTCGCGCGCAAGCAACATCGATAGCGCTTCCCGCATCACGGTGCGACTCACATCGAACTCTTTCGACAGCACGTCCTGCGGCGGCAAGATGCCGCCGTACTTGTCCTCGACGATACCCGAGACAAGCCCATCCATCACTTTGGCGACCAGTGACCGGTCTTTGCCCTGCTCCATGACACCTCCCCGTGCGTCGATTTGCGAACACCTGCTCCGCAGTTCCGCCGGCCCTGGTTACGACTGTTCTTATGATCTATAAGTTGATGAGTTCGAGGATATTTCGCTATCTGGTAAACACCTGACAGGGTTATCCCTCTTTTTGACGGGGTGATTTATACGGCTAAAAATAAGGCCCGGGAAGCGCATTGCGCCTACCGGGCCCCGATTTCCACAAGATTTAAACATTCAGTCCATTACGACATATGACATGTCATTACGGACTGCTTGTCATATCTTTCAATTAGCCGAATAAACGATCGTTTCAACGCCGTTTTCCGTGCCGAGCAAGCACAGATTCGCGCCGCGCTCGGCGAACAGGCCGACCGTCACGACGCCCGGCCATGCGTTCACCTGCGCTTCGAAACCACGCGGATCGGCGATCTGCAGCCCCTTCACGTCGATGATCTCGTTGCCGTTGTCGGTGATGTATGGCGCACCGTCCTTCGTCACGCGCAGCACCGGCACGCCACCGAGGGCGGTCACGCGCCGGCCGATCGCCGTACGCGCCATCGGCACGACTTCGATCGGCAGCGGGAATGCGCCGAGCACCGGCACACGCTTGCTGGCGTCCGCGATGCAGACGAACGTATCGGCCACCGACGCGACGATCTTTTCGCGCGTCAGCGCGCCGCCACCGCCCTTGATCATCGCGCCGCTCGCGTCGATCTCGTCGGCGCCATCGACGTACACCTGCAGCGAGTCGACCTCGTTCAGGTCGAACACCTTGATGCCGTGCGACTTCAGGCGCTCGGTCGTGGCGACGGAGCTCGACACGGCGCCGCGATAGCGCGCCTTGACGACGGCGAGCGCGTCGATGAAGCAGTTGGCGGTCGAGCCGGTGCCGACGCCGATCACGGCGCCTTCCGGCACGTTCTGGATCACGTAATCAGCGGCGGCCTGGCCGACGAGGCGTTTGAGTTCGTCTTGAGTCATGGAGTGGTAATGCTGCGGGATTGCGGAAAACCGCCAGTTTACCGGACTCGGATGACGGCCCGCGTTTTTCGGCGTGCCGTGCGCTGTCGATTCAGGGCGCGCCCGCCGCGGGCGCGTTGTCCGCCGGTTGCGTACCGGGGAAGTACTTGTCGAGCAACGCCTGCGCGATTGCGTCGGTTTCGGCGTCCGGGTTGCCCGCATAGTCGGACGGCCTGAAATGCATCTGGAACGCCGCGAACACGCGTCGCGTGCGTGCGTCGAGCACGCCATCGGTGGCCACGTCGTAACCGTAGCGCGCGAGCTTCAGCTGCAGTTCGCGCACGTCGACCAGCGCATGCGGATCACGACCGCCGAGCCGCGTAGTCACGGTCGCATCGTCCGGCCACGCACCGACGCCGGCCTGGGCCAGCACACGCCACGGAAACAGCGGCCCCGGATCGATCTTGCGTTGCGGCGCGATGTCGCTGTGCCCGATCACGCGCGTCGGCGGAATCCCGTAGCGCGCGACGATGTCCTTCGACAGCCGGGTCAGCGCCGCGACCTGTTCGGGCGGATAAGGCTGCCAGGTGCGGTTTTGCGGATCGAGCGGCCCGCGGTTCACGTTCTCGATGCCGATCGACACCGCGTTCAGCTCGGTCGTCCCCTGCCACTCGCTGACGCCCGCGTGCCATGCGCGCTTCGATTCCGGAACGAGCTGGTAGACGACCGGTATCCCGCGCTCGATGCGCGGCTGCGGCGGGATGACGTAATGCACACTGACCGAATCGCCCGTCAGCGTGCGCAGCGATTTCGCCTCGTCGCTTTCGGTGTAATGCATCACGAGAAAGCGGACCCGCGAATCGGCGCCGCGCGCATGCAGGCTCGTGTCGGCGTAGTAGGTGCCGCGTTCGACGAGCGACGGCGACGTGCAGGCGGCCAGCAGGCACAGCACGGCGCAGGATGCACCAACGCGTAACAGGGTCATCGGTCGCGAACTCCGGAGAGCCGCGTGCCGCATCGGATCGCGGCACGCGTCGTTCGGGTCATTCGAGGCCCGCGCAGGGCGCGCGGGACGGGCTGCGTCAGCCCTTCACGCGCCGCTGGCGCACGGCTTCGTACAGGCACACGCCGCTTGCGACCGATACGTTCAGACTTTCCACGCTGCCGGCCATCGGAATGCTCATCACTTCGTCGCAGGTGTCGCGCGTCAGCCGGCGCATGCCTTCGCCTTCCGCGCCCATCACGAGCGCGACGGGGCCGTCGAGCTTCGTTTCGTAGAGCGTCGCCGATGCCTCGTCCGACGTGCCGATGATCCACACGCCGGCCTCCTTCAGCTCGCGCAGCGCGCGGGCGAGGTTCGTCACCGTGATGTACGGCACCGTATCGGCCGCGCCGCTCGCGACCTTGGCCGCGGTTGCGTTCAGGCCGACCGCCCGGTCGCGCGGCGCGATCACCGCGTGTGCGCCAGCCGAATCGGCGACACGCAGGCACGCGCCGAGGTTGTGCGGATCGGTGACACCGTCGAGCACCAGCAGCAACGCCGGGCCCTGGATGCCGTCGAGCAGCTCCGACAGGTTCTGCGCGAGCGGGATGTCCTCGACACGCGCGACGACGCCCTGGTGACGCTCGGTATGCGCGAGGCCCCACAGGCGCGTTTCGTCGGCCGCGATCAGCCGCACGCCCGCTTCCTTCGCGGTGTGCAGGAAGTCCTGCATCCGGCGGTCACGGCGCGTCTGGTCGTACAGCACCTCCGCAACCGTCGATGCATCGTGCCGCAAACGTGCGGTCACCGCATGAAAACCGTAAAGAACCTTCAGACGTGACATGACTGGAACAACCTTCGATCAAACGTGCGGCCGCGCGACGCGCGCAGCCGCGATCCATGGAAAAGGAAAGCGCCGCGTTGCCGGCTGATGACCGGTGACGCGGCGTCTCTCGATACTGCAGGGCGGTCGCTGGCGCCGCCCCGAACGCTCATCAATACTTCTTGCGGGCGCGTGTCTTCTTCGCGGTCGGCTTCGCCGCGGCACCGCCACCGCTGCCGCCTTTCTTCTTCGCGGCGGCACGGGCGGCGCGCGCTTCATTCACCGAGACGCGCGGCGCGCTCGCAGCCTTCTTGCGGCGCGGCGCGGGCTCTTCCGCCTGCGGCAGCGCACGTACGCGCGGGCCATTGCCGCGGTCGACACCGCCACCCGCGGAGGCCGGCGCGGGCGACGGACGCGGCGCCTTCACCGGCATATCGCGCACGAGGCGGAAGTCGATCTTGCGTGCATCGAGATCGACGCGGCTCACCTGCACGCGCACGCGATCCGACAGGCGATAGCGGATGCCCGTGCGTTCGCCGCGCAGCTCGTTCTTGATCTCGTCGTACTGGAAGTAGTCCGAGCCGAGTTCCGTGACGTGCACGAGCCCTTCGATGAAGAGCGTGTCGAGTTGCACGAAGATGCCGAACGACGTGACGCCGTTCACCATCCCGCCGTACTCCTCGCCAAGCTTGTCGCGCATGAAGTAGCACTTGAGCCAGGCTTCGACGTCACGCGATGCTTCATCCGCACGGCGCTCGTTCGCCGAGCAGTGCAGGCCGAGCTCTTCCCAGATCGCCGTGTTCGAACGCGAGCGGCCGCGCGATTCGTCGTCGGCCTGCTGCATCGCGCGGGCGCGCGGCGACAGCGCGGTGTTCAGCTCGAAACCGTCCGGCGCCTTCGGCGCGTACTTCTTGCCGGACAGGATCGCGTAGATCGCGCGGTGCGTGAGCAGGTCCGGATAACGGCGGATCGGGCTCGTGAAGTGCGCGTACGCCTCGTAGGCCAGGCCGAAGTGACCGATGTTGTCCGGGCTGTAGACGGCCTGCTGCATCGAGCGCAGCAGCATCGGCTGCAGCATCTGTGCGTCGGGCCGGTCGCGGATCTGCGCCATCAGCGCCGCGTAGTCGCTCGCATGCGGCTTGTCGCCGCCGCCGAGCGACAGGCCCATGCCGCGCAGGAACGCGCGCAGGTTCTCGAGCTTCTCAGGCGTCGGCCCCGCGTGCACGCGGTACAGGCCCGGATGCTTGTTGCGCTTCAGGAAATCGGCCGCGCAGACGTTCGCGGCCAGCATGCATTCCTCGATCAGCTTGTGCGCATCGTTACGCTGGCGCGGCACGATCTGCTCGATCTTGCCCTGCGAGTTGCAGACGATGTAGGTCTCGGTCGTGTCGAAGTCGATCGCGCCACGCTTCTGCCGCGCGGCGAACAGCGACTTGTAGACGCCGTACAGATCCTGCAGGTGCGGCAGCAGGTCCGCGCGGCGCGCAGCCTCCGGCCCCTTCGTGTTCGACAGGACAGCGGCGACTTCGGTGTACGTGAGACGCGCAGCCGAATGGATGACGGCCGGGTAGAACTGGTACGCCTTGATCTCGCCGCGCGCGGTAATCACCATGTCGCACGCGAGCACGCAGCGGTCGACCTGCGGATTCAGCGAGCACAGGCCGTTCGACAGTTTCTCCGGCAGCATCGGAATCACGCGGCGCGGGAAATAGACCGACGTGCTGCGCTCGAGCGCGTCGGCGTCGAGCCCGCTGCCCGGCTGTACGTAGTGCGACACGTCAGCGATCGCGACGATCAGGCGGTAGCCGTCGCCACGGCCGACCTTGACCGGCTCGCAGTAGACGGCGTCGTCGAAGTCGCGGGCGTCCTCGCCGTCGATCGTCACGAGCGGCACGTCGCGCAGATCGACGCGGAAACGCAGGTCGGTCGGCCGCACCTTGTCGGGCAGCGCGGCGGCTTCGTCGAGCGCCGGCTGGCTGAATTCGTGCGGCACGCCGTACTTGCGCACCGCGATTTCGATTTCCATGCCCGGATCGTCGATGTCGCCGAGTACCTCGACCACACGGCCGAGCGGCTGCGAATGGCGGCTCGGGAAATCGGTCAGCTCGACGACGACGACCTGCCCGACCTTCGCCTTCTTCACGTTCTGCGTGATCAGGATGTCATGGCCGATGCGCTTGTCTTCCGGTGCGACGATCAGCGCTCCGTTCTCGTTGAGCAGGCGGCCGATCACGCGCTTGTTCGCGCGCTCGGTGACTTCGACGACATGCCCTTCCGGGCGGCCACGGCGATCGTAGCCGACGATCCGCGCGAGCACGCGATCGTTGTGCATCACCTTCTGCATTTCGCCGTTCGGCAAAAACAGGTCGTCCTGGCCGTCGTCGCGGATCACGAACCCGTAGCCGTCGCGATGCCCCTGCACGCGCCCGGCGACGAAGTTCGACGGATGGGTCAACTGGTAGTGGCCGCGCTTGTCGAGGCGGATCTGGCCGTCGCGTTCCATCGCGGCGACACGCCGGAAGAACCCCTCGCGCTCCTGACGCTTGATCGACAGTGCTTCGGCGATGTCGTTGGCGGCCAGCGGCGCGTCGCTCGTACGCAGCACGCCGAGAATTTCTTCACGGCTCGGAATGGGGTACGGATATTTGCTCAAGGGTTTGTCGATGGTTGTTCTCGTTGCGTTGATTGATGGTGCACGGCATCAACATAGAGGTGTCCTTCAGACAGTTCTATATTGACGGCGGCGGGTCATTCTATCACCCGCCTGTGTCGCCAAATGACCGGAATGCCGCCAGCAGGCGCGGCGAAGCCCGGTTTGCGATGCATCGCAAAAAAGTGTTGACACGAATAATTGGGGCGCTATAATTTCGCTTCTTTGCAGCAAGCAGCTACTGCAAAACGTGCCCAGGTGGCGGAATTGGTAGACGCACTAGGTTCAGGTCCTAGCGGTGGCAACATCGTGGAGGTTCGAGTCCTCTCCTGGGCACCATCTGTTTTCTAAAAAGGTCGGCTTCTAGCCGGCCTTTTTTCATTTCTAGCGCCAAGGAACAGCGCCCGGCTTACTCGCCGATGAACTTGTGCAGCAGCCGGGACAGTTCGTCAAACTCGGCCTTCGAAAATTTCCGCAAGCGGGCGTTGAGCACCTTCGGCGCGATCTCCGGAATCTGCACGGCCACCGCCTGCCCCGCTTCGGTCAGCGCGAGGTTCACCACCCGTCGATCGCTCACGCTGCGCGACCGCTCGACGAGCCCCTTGCCCTCCAGTTTGTCGAGCACGCGCGTCATCAGCCCGGTGTCGACGCCGAGCAGCTTCGACAATTCGAAAGGCGTCGCCGCGCTGCCGGTGCGCAGAGACAGCAGAACGCCCATTTGCTGCGCCGTGATATCGAGATCCTTCAACGCCGCATCCATCTCGGACGTGATCAGATTGCGCGCCTTCACGAGCATGAACCCCACGCTTTCGGTGTGCAGGAAATTCTTCGGCGTGTAGTGTTCCATCGTGCTCGCTGAGTCGCAATTTATTGACCCACACAATAATTGCGACATCTTGATTTTTCAAGGCACGCGGAATCCCGCGCGCGCCGCCCGCACCGGCTCAATGCCCGCCGGCGGCCGCAGCCCCGGCTGCCACACCCCGGCCTGGCTTCGTCACCCAGACCAGCGGGATGATCAGCACGAAGATCACCGACGACAGCCAGAACACATCGTTCAGCCCCAGCATCGTCGCCTGCGCATTCAACGTCGCCTCGAGGAACGTCAGCGCCTTCGGCGTACCGGCATCCAGCGCACTCTGCACACTGGAAAGCGCACTCGCGAAGATCGGGTTGTTCACGCTGCCCTGCTCGGCCAGTTGCGCGTGATGCAGGATCGTGCGGTCGTTCCACGCGGTGCTCGCGAGCGACGTGCCGACCGCACCCATGAACACCCGCGCGAAATTGGACAGGCCCGCGGCCGCCGGGATGCGCTCGGGCGGCAGTCCCGACAGGATGATCGACGTAAGCGGCGTCATGAAGAACGCCGTGGGGATCCCTTGCAGCAACGTGGGCACGACGAGCGTCCACGTATCGACGCCCGTCGTATAGCGCGAGCGCATGAAAAACACACCGGCAAACCCGAGAAAGGCGAGCGTGACGAGCACGCGCATATCCGATTTCGGCATTACCTTGCCGACCACCGGCGCGAGGATCACCGCGAAGATGCCGAGCGGCGCAGTCACAAGGCCGGCATTGATGACCGGGTAGCCGAGTGAACCCTGGATCCATTGCGGCAGGATCACGAGATTGGCGAAAAATACTGCAAACGCAATCGAAATGGCCACCGTCCCGCCGAGGAAATTTCGTTGTGCAAACAGCCTGACATCGACGATCGGGCGCGCCTCGGTCAACTCCCAGATCAGGAAGAACACGAAGCCGACCACCGCCACGATGGTCAGGATCCATATCGTCGACGAATTGAACCAGTCGAGATCCTTGCCCTTGTCGAGCATCACCTGCAGCGCGGCCACCCACACGACCAGCGCAATCAGCCCGACCTTGTCGATCGGCAGCTTGCTGGTTGGCGTCTCGCGGTTGCGATAGAGCGCCCAGATCACGGCGGCGGCGAACAACCCGACCGGCACATTGATATAGAAAATCCACGACCAGCTGTAGTTGTCCGTGATCCAGCCGCCGAGCGCAGGGCCGGCAATCGGCCCGACGGTCGCCGTCATCCCCCACAGCGCCAGCGCGCTCGAACTCTTCCCCTTCGGGAACGAAGCCAGCAGCAACGCCTGCGACAGCGGCACGAGCGGCCCGGCCACCGCACCCTGGACGATCCGTGCCGCGAGGAGCGTGGTGAGGTTGGGCGCGATCCCGCACGCGGCCGACGACAGCACGAACAACAGGATGGCCCAGACGAACAGCTTCACCTGCCCAACCCGCTGCGTCAGCCAGCCGGTCAGCGGGATCGACACCGCGTTGGCTGCGGAGAACAGCGTGATGACCCACGTGCCCTCGTCGGTAGACACACCCAGATTGCCGGAAATGGTTGGAATCGCGACGTTGGCGATCGACGAATCGAGAACGTTCATGAACGTGGCGAGCGCCACGGCGAGCGTGCCCAGCGCGAAGCGGGCGCCGGTCAGGGGCGCCGGCGTACCCGGCGTTTCGGACGGCTTCATCGGATGTCCTTCTGATCGGGCGCCAAACAGCGGCTTCGGCGCCGGACAAAACTATCTGACAAGTCAGATAAATAACGGAAAAAAAGCGATCGGCGCGACGCACGGGAGCTGCCCGCGTCAACACCAATCGCTGACTCTGAGTTTTCTGCAATGACTATATTTGACTATGCAATCAAATGCAAGCGGGAGGCATCGATCGCCCACCCACACGTGTATGGGCGCACCGCGATTCCGTGCGCCCCGCTCTTATGCCCGTCAGCCGGATCGATAGCAGAATTTATCGGTTATCGTCCGCCTGCCCCGTTGGTACGTTAGCCGGCTCGCTTCAATGCAACGAACCAGACACGAGGAGCACAACCCATGACGTCGATGAACCGCCGCGCATTTGCGCGCGTGATGCTGGCCGCCGGCCTGACTGCCGCCGGCGCCCGAACGCACGCCGAGAACGCACCCGATGTACTGCGCATCGGCTACCAGAAGTCGTCGACACTCATCACACTGCTCAAGACGCGCGGCGCGCTCGAGCAGGCACTGGCGCCACTCGGCCTGCGCGTGTCGTGGCATGAATTCGCAAGCGGCTTGCCGCTGACCGAAGCGCTCAACGTCGGCGCCGTCGATTTCAGTGCCGACGTGGCCGATACGGTTCCGGTCTTCGCGCAAGCCGCACGTGCGCGTTTCGTATACGTCGCGCAGGAGGCGCCTTCGCCGAAGGCACAGGCGATCGTCGTCAAGCAGGACAGCGCGCTGCGCACGCTCGCCGATCTCAAGGGCACGCGCATTGCGGTCACGAAGGCGGCCGGCAGCCATTACCTGCTGCTTGCCGCGCTCGCGCGCGCGAAGCTCGGGCCAGCCGATGCGGCGATCCACTACCTGACGCCCGCGGATGGCCGCGCGGCGTTCGAGCGTGGCAGCGTGGACGCCTGGATCACGTGGGATCCTTATGTCGCGTCGGTCGACCGGAATCCCGACGTGCGGATTCTGGCCGACGGCAACGGACTCGCGTCGTACCAGCGCTACTACCTCGCATCCAGCAGTTTCGCCGCCGCGCGGCCCGACGTCGTCCAGATCCTGTTCGACCAGCTGTCGCAGGCCGGCACGTGGCTGCGCGACCACCCGCAGGAGGCTGCGAATACCCTCGCGCCGATCTGGGGGCTCGACGCGGCGACGATCGCGCGCGCGAACGCGCGGCGCAGTTATGTCGTCCGCGCGGTGGTCGCGCAAAACTTCGGCGAACAGCAGAAGATCGCCGACACGTTCCTCGCAGCCGGGCTGCTGCCTGCCCGCGTCGACACGAGCCAGGCGCAGCGCTGGAATTTCATCGCGAAACGCGCTGATCCGGTCGGCGCGTGAGAATCCATCGCGCAAGGGGCAATATTTTTATCGCCTTGAGTGAAATTGTGTTGACAGACTCCGCCGACACGCTAGAATAGCGGTCTTCGCACTGCAGTAATAAGCGAAACGTGCCCAGGTGGCGGAATTGGTAGACGCACTAGGTTCAGGTCCTAGCGGTGGCAACATCGTGGAGGTTCGAGTCCTCTCCTGGGCACCATCTGTTTTCTAAAAAGGTCGGCTTCTAGCCGGCCTTTTTCATTTCTAGCGCAGAAAACAAAGCGCCTGCGCGGTTTGCGCGACGCCTCGAACGGCCGAGCTTGCAAGTGAGGTCGTGGCGCGCATGTGTGACCGAGCCCACTCCCTCCTGACCTCCATCTGCTTTCCAAAGCGATCAGTTCGCAGTCGCCCTCTTTTCATTCCCGACCGCGGAATTGATGCGCCCGCGCGCTCAACCGGAATCACACATTCGACGGCGCACGTCGGCCACCGCGGCGCTTGCGCACCCCACTCGCTACCCCGAGCAAGCCCGCCAAATTATTTTCGTTCGCGACCTCAAATCCTGTTGACAGCCTCGCAATACGCGCTATAATTTCGCTTCTTTGCAGCAAGCAGCTACTGCAAAACGTGCCCAGGTGGCGGAATTGGTAGACGCACTAGGTTCAGGTCCTAGCGGTGGCAACATCGTGGAGGTTCGAGTCCTCTCCTGGGCACCATCTGTTTTATAAAAAGGTCGGCTTCTAGCCGGCCTTTTTTCATTTCCGGATCCGGAAACACCCCTCTTCATCTCCGAGCGCAAACGAGTCGCTTCGGTTTGCGCGGCCAGCACCAGTGAACCGTGACGGCATACGGTAAATCCGGCAGCAACCCGTTGCCCAGGGTTCGGATCACCCCGCAAGCCATCCCGAATCTGACTTTCTCGATCCCCGCGTTCCACCCCCGATTCCGGACACCCCGCACCAGCATCCCCGCCTCCACCCCAAACCGGGATTTCCCTAGGCTGACATGCCGACGCTCACGCGGTTAAATAAATCAACGTGATTTATTTAATGCGCCACCGAACGGCGCGCCATGGAAGGAGACGCCATGAGAAGCCCGCACTTCGGCCAGGGAAGCAATTCGGCCAACGTGCGCCGTTACAACGAGCGCCTGCTGCTGAAGACGCTGCGCCGCGCAGGCAGCGCATCGAAAGCCGACCTCGCCCGCCTTGCGAACATGACGGGAACGGCAGTCGGCAGCATCATCGGGTCACTCGCCGATGCGAAGCTGATCGAATTCGCGGGCCGCACCGAAGGCCAGCGCGGCCAGCCGGCCTCGCTGATCCGCCTCGACCCGCGCGGCGCGTTCGGCATCGGCGTCCATCTCGACCGGATGCGCATCGAAACGGCGCTCGTCAACTTCGCGGGTGACGTACTCGGCCGCCGCTCGCACGACACACTGCTGCCGCCGCCCGCCGACGTGCTCGAGATCGTCCGCCACGACATCGACGCAATGCAGGCCCTCCTCCCCGACCACGAGCGCGCGCGCCTGACCGGCATCGGCGTCGCACAGCCGTACAACCTCGGCGCGTGGATGCGTGAACTCGGCCTCGCACCCGACACGTTCCGCGCGTGGGAAGACGTGGATTTCGCGGCCGACCTCGGTCGCATGCTGTCGCTGCCCGTCTTCGGCGAAAACGACGGTAACGCAGCCGCGATCGCCGAGCTGTTCTACGGATACGGCCGGCAGTGCGACGACTTCGTCTACCTGTTCATCGGGCCGGCGATCGGCGGCGGCATCGCGATCGATGGCGACTGCCTGCGCGGCGTGACCGGCAATGCGGGCGACATCGCCGTGATTCCCGTGCCGCCGAGCCGGCTGGCTTCCGCGCCGCCGCCGCGCGGCCCGTGGGACATCCTGCTCGCGCGCGCGTCGCTGCACGCGCTGGTGCGCCACCTGCGCCATCACGGCGAGACGGTCGACAACCGGGCCGATCTGGAAGCGTGCATCGCTCGCGGCCTGCCGGCCGTCGACGAATGGATCGACGATTGCGTCGACGCGCTGGCACCGGCGTTGCGCGCAGTGCTGTGCGTGGTCGATGCGCCGGTGGTCGTGCTCGATGCCGATACCGACGCGGGCCTGCTCGACGCGGTCACGACGCGCCTGCGCGCGGCGCTCGTGGCCACCGCGCCCGAAGCGCGCGGCACGCCGGTGCTCGTACGCGGCACGTTCGGCGCCGACGCCGGTGCGATCGGTGCGGCCACGCTGCCGATGTTCTTCAACTTCTCCCCGCGGGCCGGCATCCTCAAGGGCGCCCGCACCGACTCGCAGGAGGTCAACCATGTCGCGATCTGAGTCGCCCCGCCCGTTGCTCGAGATGCGCGGGATCAGCAAGACGTTCCCGGCCGTGCGCGCGCTCGACAACGTCAGCCTGACCGTCTATCCCGGCGAGATCCATTCGCTGATGGGCGAAAACGGCGCGGGCAAATCGACGCTGATGAAAATCCTGTCGGGCGCATACCGCGCCGACGCCGGCGGCGAGATCCTGATCGACGGTGCCCGCATCGACATCGACGGCCCGCTTGCCGCGCGCGATGCGGGCGTCGCGGTGATCTACCAGGAGCTGTGCCTGTCGCCGAACCTGAGCGTCGCGGAAAACATCTACATCGGCCGCGAACTGCGGCGCGGCAACCGGCGCTGGGGCACGATCGACCGCGCAGCGATGGCGCGCGGCTGCGAGGACGTGCTCGCGCGCCTGGGCGCATCGTTCGGGCCCGACACGCTCGTCGGTACGCTGTCGATCGCGGAGCAACAGCTCGTCGAGATCGCGCGCGCCGTGCACACCCGTGCACGCATCCTCGTGATGGACGAGCCGACCACGCCGCTGTCGTCGCGCGAGACCGAACACCTGTTCCGCCTGATCCGCCAGTTGCGCGAGGAAGGTCTCGCGATCATCTACATCAGCCACCGGATGGCGGAGATCTACGAATTGTCCGACCGGGTGTCGGTGCTGCGCGACGGCACGTACGTCGGCACGCTGGAACGCGCTTCGTTGTCGGCCGAGCGTCTCGTCGCAATGATGGTCGGCCGCGACATCTCCGGCTTCTACAAGAAGGAACACGCGCCGTACGACCCCGGCCACCTGCTGCTGTCGGTCCGCGACATCGCCGACGGTGCGCGCGTGCGCGGCTGCAGCCTCGATCTGCACGCCGGCGAGGTGCTCGGCATCGCGGGGCTCGTCGGCGCAGGCCGCACCGAACTCGCGCGGCTGATCTTCGGCGCCGAACCGCGCGTGCGCGGCGACGTAAAGGTGGGCGAGCGCACGTTCGGCGCGCACTCGCCGCGCGACGCGATCGATGCGGGCCTCGTCTATCTGACCGAAGACCGCAAGCGCCAGGGCCTGTTCCTCGACATGAGCGTGCGCGACAACATCAACATTTCGGTCTGCAACCGCGACGCGCGGCTCGGTGCGCTCGATCTCGCGCGCGGTGCCGAACGCGCGCAGGACGCCATTGCGTCGCTGTCGATCCGCGTGCCGAACGCGAACGTCAACGTCGGCGCACTGTCGGGCGGCAACCAGCAGAAAGTGCTGCTGTCGCGCCTGCTCGAGACGAAGCCGCGCGTGCTGATCCTCGACGAACCGACCCGCGGCGTCGACATCGGCGCCAAATCAGAGATCTACCGGATCATCAACGAGCTGGCCCGGGCCGGCGTGGGCGTGATCGTGATCTCGAGCGAACTGCCGGAGATCATCGGTGTCGCCGACCGCGTGCTCGTGATGCGCGAAGGCGAGATCGCCGGCGAACTCGGCGGCTACACGCAGACGCCCATCACGCAGGAAGCCATCATCGCGCTCGCCACCGGCTCGCAAGCCGAAGTCGCCGACGCGCACTGAGCCTCGCCCTTTTCATTTCCTTCTTACATTCAGGTTACCGAAATGATCAACCCGACCAAGCAGCGGAACCTCGCTTCCGCGACGGCCCAGCCGGTGGCCACCCGTACGCCGCTATTGCGCGGCGCCGATCACCGCGCCCGCATGCAATCGCTGATCCGCACCGCCGGCATGCTGCCGGTGCTGCTGGTCCTGTGCATCGGCTTCGGCTTCCTGACCGACGGTTTCTTCACGCTGCAGAACCTGTCGATCGTCACGCAGCAGGCGTCGATCAACATCGTGCTCGCCGCCGGCATGACCTTCGTGATCCTGACCGGCGGCATCGACCTGTCGGTCGGCTCGGTGCTCGCCGCCGCCGCCGTCGCCGCGCTGCTCGCGTCGACCATCCCGGGCTGGGGCTGGCTCGGCGTGCCGTTCGCGCTCATCGTCGGCCTCGTGTTCGGCGCGATCAACGGCGGCCTGATCTCGTTCCTGCGCCTGCCGCCGTTCATCGTCACGCTCGGCGCGATGACGGCCGTGCGCGGCGTCGCGCGCCTGATCGGCAACGACACGACCGTGTTCAATCCGCAATTGCCGTTCGCGTTCATCGGCAACGGCACGATCCTCGGCGTACCGTGGCTCGTCGTGATCGCGTGCGCGGTCATCGCGATTTCGTGGTTCATCCTGCGCCGCACGGTGCTCGGGATGCGCATCTATTCGGTTGGCGGCAATCCGGAAGCCGCCCGCCTGTCGGGCATCAACGTGCGGGCGATCCAGATGTTCGTGTATGCGGCGTCGGGTCTGCTCGCCGGCCTCGGCGCGGTGATGTCGGCCGCGCGGCTCTATGCGGCCAACGGCCTGCAGCTCGGCCAGTCTTACGAACTCGACGCGATCGCCGCGGTGATCCTCGGCGGCACGAGCTTCGTCGGCGGCGTCGGCTCGATCGTCGGCACGCTGATCGGTGCGCTGATCATCGCCGTGCTGACGAACGGCCTCGTGCTGCTCGGCGTGTCCGACATCTGGCAGTACATCATCAAGGGGCTCGTGATCATCGGCGCGGTCGCGCTCGACCGCTACCGCCAGCGCGATTCCGCGCGTACCTGAACCCCTTCCCGTCCATTCAATCTTGCGGCGCAGGCCGATCCCTGCGCCCGCTCGCCAAGCAACTTCACGGAGACACAACGACATGTTCAAGCACAAAGCCGCCCTGACCGCCGTCGCCTGCGCACTCGCCTTCGGCGCTTCCGCCGCGCACGCGGCCGACAAGCCGCTCAAATCGATCGGCGTCACGGTCGGATCGCTCGGCAACCCGTACTTCGTCACGATCGTCAAGGGCGCCGAGGCGCGCGCCAGGCAGATCAACCCGAACGCGAAAGTCACGGCCGTGTCGGCCGACTACGACCTGAACAAGCAGTTCACGCAGATCGACAACTTCATCTCCGCGCACGTCGACATGATCCTGCTCAACGCTACCGATCCGAAGGCGATCGAGCCGGCGGTGAAGAAGGCGCAGGCGGCCGGCATCACGGTCGTCGCGGTCGACGTCGCGGCGGCGGGCGCGAATGCGACCGTGCAGACCAACAACGTGAAGGCCGGCGAGCTGGCATGCGACTACATCGCGAAGAAACTCAGCGGCAAAGGCAACGTGATCATCGAGAACGGCCCGCAGGTATCGGCCGTGATCGATCGCGTCAACGGCTGCAAGACCGTGCTCGCGAAAAACGCCGGCATCAAGGTGCTGTCGAGCGACCAGGACGGCAAGGGCTCGCGCGAAGGCGGGATGAACGCGATGCAGGGCTACCTGACGCGCTTTCCGAAGCTCGATGCGGTGTTCACGATCAACGACCCGCAAGCGATCGGCAGCGATCTCGCCGCGAAACAGCTGAACCGCCCGGGCATCGTGATCACGTCGGTCGACGGTGCGCCCGATATCGAGGTCGCGCTCAAGTCGAATACGCTCGTGCAGGCGTCGTCGAGCCAGGATCCTTGGGCGATGGCGCAGCAGGCCGTCAACGTCGGCTACGGCATCATGAATGGCCAGAAGCCGGCCAACCCGATGATCCTGATCGAACCGACGCTCATCACGCGCGACAACGTGAAGAGCTACAAGGGCTGGAGCACCCCGCGCTGATCGCGCCGCCCGTCCGCCCACGCAACCGGGCAGTGCCGGGCCGCGTCGCAACGTGCGACGGCCCGCACGGCCCGTCTTTTCAGATCAATCGCTGCATGGCCGCGCACAACGCCGCGGCACAAGGTTCGACATGACGACGACGTTTCCCCGCCTGATCGTATTCGGCGAAGCATTGACCGATTTCATCCGCGACGACGCGCAGCACTGGCACAGCGTCGCCGGCGGCTCATGCTGGAACGTCGCGCGCGTCGGTGCACGACTCGGCGTGCCGACGGCCTTCGCCGGCACGGTCAGCCGCGACACCTTCGGCGACGAGCTGATGCGCAAGAGCGCCGACGCAGGGCTCGACCTGCGCTTCATCCGGCAGGTCGATCGCGCGCCGCTGCTCGCGATGGTCGTATCGAAGCAGCCGCCCCATTACTTCTTCATCGGCGAGAACAGCGCCGATCTCGCATTCGATCCGGCGGACCTGCCCGCCGGCGCACTCGACGCGGCCGAGATCGTGCACGTGGGTTCGCTCGGCGTCGTACGCGAGCCGCTCGCGTCGCGCCTGATCGACGTGGCGCAAGCTGCGCGGGCGGCCGGCAAGCGGATCTCGTTCGACCCGAACTTCCGCGCGCCGATGGCGGCACCGTCGTATCGCGACACGCTGCGCAAGCTGGCCGGGCTCGCCGACTGGATCAAGGTATCGGACGAGGATCTGCGCGGGCTGTTTCCCGAACTCGATGAAGCCGCCGCGCTCGCGCAACTGCGCACGTGGGCGCCCGACGCGGCAATGCTCGTCACGCGCGGCGCATCGGGCATGCAGCTCCTGCATCGCGACACCGTGCTGTTTCAGCCCGCGTTCCCGACCGACGTGGCGGACACCGTCGGCTGCGGCGATGCGAGCATCGGCGGCTGGCTTGCGAGCCAGCTCACGCGTCCAGATGCATCAGCCGCCGAGCATTTGCGCTACGCAGCGGCGTGCGCGGCGGTCGCCTGTGCGCATGCAGGCGCCTATGCGCCGACAGCGGCCGAAGTGACCGACATGATCGATCGCTCCGCCGACACCGTGGTGTCGCAATAGCACGCGCCGGCGCGCCGCCTCGTCACGCGGCGGTCGTGCCGTCGCTGCCGTCCGGCGGCATCCCGGCCTGCAGCAGTTGCAGGCTCTCGTCGACGCTCAGTTCGGACATGGCATCCTCGTGCAGCGTATCGTCGGCCGCGCGACGCAACGCATGCAGCGCGTGCACCTTGAGCCGCACGATGGCGAGCCGCAACCCGCGCGCCGTGCATTCGGCCGCGAACGTGCGCAACGATTCGATCGTCGTGCTGTCGACATCCGGCGTTTCCTCGAGGCTCAGCATCACGGTATGCGCGTCCGGCTCGGCCTTCATCAGCGCACGCACGCGGTTCAGCATCCGGTCCGCATTCGCGAAGAACAGTTGCGCCTCGGGCCGCACGATCAGCACGCCCGGCACCGGCTTCGCGTCGGCATGGCTCGCCACGTCGACGAAATCGTGACTGTCGCGCAGCCTGCCGAGCACGCTGACGTTCGGTTCGGACAGCTTGCGCAGCGTCAGCAGCAGGCTCACGCCGATGGCCGCGAGCAACCCGTGCAGCACGCCGAGCACGAGCACCGCGAGCAGCGCGGCGATCACGACGAGCCGGTCGCGATGCCAGGCCCAGTACGGCCGGAATACGGACGGATGCAGCGAGTGGCTGACCGCGAAGATCACGATCGCCGCGAGCACGGGCTCCGGCGTGCGCGCGAGCTGCGGCAGCAGCAGCCAGACGATCAGCGCGACCACGCCCGCCGCCCACAGGCCGGCAAAGCGCGACTGCGCACCGGCCGCTTCGTTTGCCGAGGTCGCCGAATACCCGGCGCCGACCGGCATCCCGTGCAGCAGGCCCGACACGAGATTCGCGCAGCCGAGCGCGACGAGGTCGCGGTTCGGCGACACGCTGTCGCCGTGCTTCAACGCGAAGTTGCGGATCGATCCGTACGATTCCGCGTACAGGATCAACATCAGCGCGAATGCAAGCTCGATGGTCTGCATCCACGCGTTGCGGTCGAGGGTCGGCAGGCCGAACTCGATATGCTTGAAATCGATATGACCGACGATCGCAATCCCGTATCGCTGCCAGTCGATCGCATAGCCGGCCGCGATCGACAGCACGATCACGACGAGCGTCGCGGGCACGCGCGAGCTCCGCCCGAGCGCGAACAGCAACGCCAGTGCGATCGCACCGAGCACGACGCTCGCAAGGTTCGCATGCGGCGCGCCGGTGATCAGGTCGAGCGCGACATGCGGCGCATCGCTGTGCTGCACGGAGATCGCGAGAATCTTCGGCAACTGCTTGATGACGATCGTCAGCGCGAGGCCGAACGTGAAGCCGCGCAACACCGGCCGCGCGACGAAGTCCGACATGCCGCCGAGCCGCGCGGCACCGGCCAGGATGAACAGCACGCCCGTCATCGCGACGAGCGCGGCGGCGAGCGCGAGCTGCGCGGCAAGCGCCATCCCCGACTCCGCGAGGACGGTCGCCGCGAGCACGGCGGCCGACGACGACGTCGACGACACGATCGCGAAGCGGCTGCTGCCGGTGAGCGCATAGACGACTAGCCCCGACAGCAGCGCGATGAGACCGGCCTGTGGCGGCAGGTTGGCCAGCCCTGCGTATGCGACCGCCTCGGGGATCAGCAGGCCCGCGATCGACAGGCCAGCCAGCGCATCGAGGCCGATGCGTCGCGTGGGCGGCGGCGAGGCCGCGTCGAGCGCGGCGAAATGGTCGGCATGCTGCGGGCCGGCATCGGGGCGGATCGGGGCGGTCGTCATGAGAGGTCAGGGCTTGACGGCGATGACGCCCGACCAGCCGGGCAGATAGCGCGCATCCTGCTCATGCGCGCGATGCAGTGCGATGTCGAGCGCCTTCGCGAAGTTCTTGCGGATCTGGTCGAGCGACACGTGCTGACGCAGGTAGTCGGCCCACAGGAATTCGCTGAACGGCGTCGCATCCTTCGCATAGCCGCCCGCCGTGCGCAGCTCGCCGGCAAGGCTGCGGTACGGATCGTCCACGAGCCCCGTCAGCGCCTTCGGCAGATTCTCGTAGTCGCGGCGCGTGCCGTCCGCGCCGAACGGGTGCACCCACTGGTTGTGTTCCATCATCCGCCAGAAGATCGTGTCGTCGAGCCACGACAGATCCTTCAGCAGCATCGCGTTCACGCGCGCCTCGCCTTCCTCGATCAGCGCGAGGCCGAGATGGTGGTGATCGGTGATGTAGTGCAGCCCGTCCGGGCCGAGCACCGCCGGGAACCAGTGCGATTCGATCGCGGCCTTGCGCGCGCGCTTGCTGAGCGCCTTCCAGTGCTTGCGCTTCGCCTTGACTTCGCGATAGCCGACCGTCATCTGCGTGGGACGCAGTTCTTCCAGCTTGACGGGAATCAGGTGAACATCGTTGCCGAGTGCCATGGTCGTACCCCATGTTGCGAAATTCCGGCAACGATACTCCTGATCGCGCGGGCCGTTAATACGTCATGACCTCGATACGCCACCGGTTGACGATCTCTGACACCCTCCCGCGCACTCGCAGCGCCGCGCTATGTGCGCAGATCGTTGCGTTCGAGACGATGTCGAATGTAAGGAATGCCATCGTGCACGACGCTCACGCGACGCATCCCGAGCTTGCGCGCGACATTCAGCGAGCCGCTGTTGGCCTCCGCGATATCGGCGATCACACGCGGCAGGCGCACGGTGTCGAAGGCGTGGTGCATGACGGCTGCCGCTGCCTCGCTCGCGATGCCACGCCCCCATGTCGCACGCACCAGCCGCCAGCCGATCTCGACGTCGCGCGCGCCGTCCACGTAGTCGGGAATCAGCAGGATCCAGCCGATGAACGCATCGGGCGCGGCCTTCTCGAAGATCGACCAGTAGCCAAGGCCCGGCGGATAGTCGCACGTGATCCGGTGCGTGACGAAGCGCCGATGCTCGACGGGATCGTGCCACGGCCCCGCGATGTGCCGCGTGACCTCGGGATCGCGATCCATCTCGATGCACGCATCGAGGTCGGCCAGCACACGCGGACGCAGCCACAGCCGCGCAGTTTCGAGCACGGGCAGCGTGGCGGCGGAACGTTCGGTCATCGGGACTCCTGATTCGGTGATGGTACGCACGAGCGCATTACAAAACAGATACAAACAGCCTTCCGGAATGATACAGATGCCTGTCGCGTGTTTCGTGCGACGGCGTTTCCAATTCCGAAACAGTTCATTTCCTAGGGATTATTCCCGATTCGACGTTATCGCGCCCCACATCGTCCGGTGTCGCGGCCTACACTCGATCAATGCCCCCGCACCGCGCGCAAGCCGGCCGGCATCCGCATGCACATCGTAAGCGCGCAAGCCAACGAGGAGACCTCGGACATGAGCTGGACCCGCGAACAACGCAACGTCACGATCGCCGCCTACCTCGGCTGGACACTCGATGCGTTCGACTTCTTCCTGATGGTCTTCGTGCTGAAGGACATCGCCGCCGAATTCGGGTCGACGATTCCCGCCGTCGCGTTCGCGCTCACACTGACGCTCGCGATGCGCCCGCTCGGCGCGCTGATCTTCGGCCGGCTCGCCGATCGCTTCGGCCGCCGCCCGACGCTGATGGTCAACATCGCGTGCTACTCCCTGCTCGAACTCGCATCCGGTTTCGCGCCGAGCCTGACCGCGCTGCTCGTGCTGCGCGCGTTGTTCGGCGTCGCGATGGGCGGCGAATGGGGTGTCGGCTCGGCACTGACGATGGAAACCGTGCCGACCCATGCGCGCGGCTTCGTGTCGGGGCTGCTGCAGGCCGGCTATCCGAGCGGCTACCTGCTCGCGTCCGTCGTGTTCGGCCTGTTCTACCAGTACATCGGCTGGCGCGGGATGTTCATGGTCGGCGTGCTGCCCGCGCTGCTCGTGCTGTACGTCCGCGCTCACGTTCCCGAATCGCCGGCGTGGAAACAGATGGAGAAGCGCCCACGCCCGAGCCTGGGCACAACGTTGCAGCAGAACTGGAAGCTCACGATCTACGCGATCGTGCTGATGACCGCGTTCAACTTTTTCTCGCACGGCACGCAGGATCTCTATCCGACGTTCCTGCGCGAACAGCATCACTTCGATCCGCATACCGTGTCGTGGATCACGATCGTGCTGAACATCGGCGCCATCGTCGGCGGCCTGTCGTTCGGCGCGATCTCGGAGCGGATCGGCCGGCGTCGCGCCATCTTCATCGCGGCGTTGATCGCCCTGCCCGTGCTGCCGCTGTGGGCGTTCTCGAGCGGCCCGGTCGCCCTCGCCGCGGGGGCGTTCCTGATGCAGATCTCGGTGCAGGGTGCGTGGGGCGTGATCCCGGTTCACCTGAACGAAATCTCGCCCGACGAGCTCCGCGCGACCTTCCCCGGCGTCGTCTACCAGCTCGGCAACCTGCTCGCGTCGGGCAACGCGACGATGCAGGCCTCGCTCGCCGTTTCGAACAACAACAATTACAGCTTCGCGCTCGCGCTCGTGGCCGGCATCGTCGCCGTCGTGATCGCCGTGCTGATCCTGTTCAGCCGCGAGCGGCGCGGCATCGACATGACGCAATCGGTCAATACGCGTAGCACGGTCACCTGAACCCGCGCATTGCCGCACCGCATCATCGTGCGTGCCCCGTCCTGCCGAGGGCACGCGCGAAACTTTCCGCATTCGCACATCGAACTAGAGGAATTTGTCCAGATTCCCTGCTTGCCCGCTCCGTCCGCGATTTTTTATCTTAATAAAAACGACTGTTTGAATCAGACAAACAAATCACCAGTTCGCGGCCGGGCGACCGGCATGGGAGGCGGGACATGGCAGTAAGTCAGGAGGGACGGCCATCCGCGGGACGGCCGTCCGGGGCACGGTCATCCGGCACGCGGCAGACCGGCGGGACGAAGGCGCGCATCCTCGATGCGGCCGAGGATCTGTTCATCGAGCATGGCTTCGAGGCGATGTCGATGCGCCAGATCACCTCGCGCGCGGCGGTCAACCTCGCCGCGGTCAACTACCACTTCGGCAGCAAGGAAGCATTGATCCACGCGATGCTGTCGCGCCGGCTCGACCAGCTCAACCAGGAACGCCTCGGCATCCTCGACCGCTTCGATGCGCAACTCGGCACGCACATCACCTGCGAGCACGTGCTCGGCGCGATGTTCATTCCCGCGCTGAAGGCATCGCGCAATCCCGAGCGCGGCGGGCCCGGGTTCCTGCGGCTGATCGGTCGTGCGTACACCGATCCGTCACCGTTCGTGCGCAACTTCCTGACCGCGCACTACGCGAGCGTCGCTGGCCGCTTCTTCGACGCGTTCCAGCGCGCGTTGCCGCACCTGCCGCGCACGGAGCTCGGCTGGCGACTGCACTTCGCGATCGGCGCGCTGTCCGGCGCGCTCGCGGGCGCCGAGACGGAAAGCCTGATCGACGAATTCTCGCAGGGTCGCACGATGAACGACGTGCAGATGATCGCGCGACTGTCGTCGCTGATCGTCGCCGCCCTGAAAGCGCCGATGCCCGACAGTGCGCAACTGTCGATCTTCGCGGCCGTGCTCGACGACGCGGGGGCCAGCGAAGCGTTCGGGCTGCCGCAGTCGGCTGCGACCGCCGTCGATACGGCGACGCTGCATTCCACGAACTGAACGCGCGAGGCCACGCGCGGCTTCCTGTTCACGATTTGATTGAAACGCGCGGTCGTGCGGGGCGTCGAGGCGCCCCGTCGATCGACCGTGCGGCACGGGGCACGGGCCGGCGCTGAAGCGCCCGCCCTCGCCGAGAGCAAAGACCGGAGACTCGTCATGTCATCTTCCGCAGCAACCGCAGCGGCCCAGGTTCCGCCGAACACCGACGGCATCTGGTACGCGTCATACCCGCCCGGCGTCCCGCACGAGATCGACGTCACGCAATACGCATCGCTCGTGCAGTTCTTCGACGAATGCACGAGCCGCTTCGCCGAGCGCGTCGCCTACGTGAGCGCAGGCGCGTCGATGACCTATCGCACGCTCGCGCAGAAAGTCGACGCGTTCGCGTCGTACCTGCAAAGCATCGGCATCAAGCCCGGCGACCGCGTCGCGATCATGCTGCCGAACACGTTCCAGTACCCGGTCGCGCTGTTCGGCACGCTGAAGGCCGGCGCGATCGTCGTCAACGTCAATCCGCTCTACACGGTGCGCGAACTCGCGCACCAGCTGAAGGACAGCGGCGCGCAGACGATCGTCGTGTTCGAGAACTTCGCGCGCACGCTGCAGGACGCGCTGCCGGAAACGCAGGTGAAGAACGTCGTCGTCACCGCGCTCGGCGACCTGCTCGCCGACGGCTTCAATGCAAAAGGACGCCTGATCAATTTCGTGCTGAAGCACGTGAAGAAGCTCGTGCCGGCCTACCACCTGCCGCAGGCCATCCGGTTGCGCTCCGCGCTCGCGCTCGGTGCGCGCGGCAAGCCGCAGCCCGTGCAGATCACGCGCGACGACCTCGCGTTCCTGCAATACACGGGCGGCACGACCGGCGTCGCGAAAGGCGCGATGCTCACGCACGGCAACCTGATCGCGAACCTGCTGCAGGCGAAGGCGTGGATCGCCGACCAGGTCTCGGGCGACGTCGAAACCGTGCTCACGCCGCTGCCGCTGTATCACATCTATTCGCTGACGGTGAACGCATTCATCTTCATGGGGCTCGGCGGGCGCAACATCCTGATCGCGAACCCGCGCGACATGACGATGGTGATGAAGATCATCCGCAACGAGACGTTCACCGGGATCACCGGCATCAACACGCTGTACAACGCGTTCCTCGACAACGAGGAATTCCGCAAGCGCGATTTCTCGAAGCTGAAGCTCGCGATGGCCGGCGGGATGGCGATGCAGCGTGCGGTCGCGGAGCGCTTCCAGCAGGTGACGGGGCGGCCGGTCGTCGAAGGCTACGGCCTGACCGAGTGCTCGCCGATCGTCACGATGAACCCCGTGGACCTGAACGACATGGCCGCGTTCAGCGGTTCGATCGGCCTGCCCGCGCCGTCCACCGTCGTGCGCTTTCGCCGCGAGGACGGCACCTGGGCGCCCATCGGCGAACCGGGCGAGCTGTGCGTGCATGGTCCGCAGGTGATGCGCGGCTACTGGCAGCGCCCCGACGAGACGGCCAAGGTGATCGACGCCGACGGCTGGCTCGGCACCGGCGACATCGGCGTGATGGACGAACGCGGCTTCATCCGCCTGATCGACCGCAAGAAGGACATGATCCTCGTGTCGGGCTTCAACGTGTATCCGAACGAGATCGAGGAAGTGCTGGTGATGCATCCGGGCATCAGCGAAGCGGCGGCGATCGGCATTCCTGACGAGGTCCAGGGCGAACGGATCAAGGTGTTCGTCGTGCGCCGCGACCCGTCGCTGACGGTCGACGACGTGCTCGCGCACTGCCGCAAGAACCTGACCGGCTACAAGATGCCGAAATTCGTCGAGTTCCGTGACGCGCTGCCGCAGACGAACGTCGGCAAGATCCTGCGCCGCGCGTTGCGCGACGAGGAACTCGCCAAAATCAAGGCCGCGAAGCAAGGCTGAACGATCCATCGCCCCCGGAGACGCCGTCGATGAACGAAGGAAAGAAGCACCACGCGCGGCACGCCGCCGCCGTGGCAGCGGCGTGCATGCTGTCGCTCGCCCAGACTGGCCTGCATGCACAGGAAACGGCCAGCGCCGTGAGCGCAGCGCAGGAGGTCGCACTGCCGGCGGATCTCGCGAAAGTCGTACGCGAGCCGGTCGTGCAGCAGGCACGCTGGCTGCGCACGGCCGCGCAGCGCGGCACGCTCGTGCAACTCGACGACGCAACGCTCACGGCGCTCTTCAAGGCACTCGATCCGCTCGCCGTGCCGCTCTATATCCGTAACGGTCCGAACGGCTACCCGTCCTACCAGTTCACGATGGTGCGCCAGGAGCGCATCAGCGGGAAATGGTCCGATACGCCCGACCGCATGCTCGTGAAGACCACCCGCGAACCGCTGCGCGTCTATGCGAAATGGCTGCCAGGCGGCGCGCATGCCGGACAGGAGACCATCTACGACACGACGCAGCGCAAGGACGAGATGTACGGACACCTTGGCGGCCTGCTCGGCAAGATTCCGCTGTGGACGGCAATCGACGGCGCACTTGCGCGCGCCCAGTCGAATCACCAGGTGAAGGATCTCGGCACCGAGTTCATCACGAACCTGTACCTGACCGAAGGGAAGAAATATCTGGAAGCCGGCGTGCAGCGGCCGACCGATGTGGAAGCCAAAACGATCAACGGCGTGCGCGTCGTCGCGCTCACCTACGAAACGCCGACCGGCCGGCCGCAGTTCTACGCGAAGAAGGAAGTCCTTGGGCTCGACCTGCACGCGCCCTATTTCCGGACCGTCGAGTCCTACGACAACGACGGCAAGATCTTCGAACGGATCGTCATCGAGAAAATCGCGCCGGCGACGCTCGACGACACCGCCTTCGACCCGAAAAACCCCGACTACGCGTTCTGATGCGCGCCGTCAGGGCTGGCCTCGGGCTCAATCGTCATCGTCGTCGCCATGGTGCCGGTGCCAATGCTTGTAGTAGTGCTTGCGCCATTTGCGATAGCGATCGTCGTCGTCATCGCCGTCGTAGCCGTATCCATAGCCCGGATAGGCGACCACGGCCGGTTGCGGCGCCACATAGACCGGAGCCGGCTCGACATAGACCGGTGCGACCGGGACGCCGATGCCGACCGACAGGTCGACATGCCCTGCCATCGCACTGCCGGAAGCCAGCAACGCCACGCCCCCGACCCACCCTGTCCATCGCCTCTTGTTCATGTTCTGAATCCCTGATAAGCCGGCCCGCCCGGCTCGCGCAACCAATGTATGCGCCGCGCACGAGCCAAGGTGATACGGCACTGCGAGAGTCGTAACGCGGCGTAACGAAATCGCATTAGCCGTTTGGCCGAATCGCGAAAATGCGCTGGAACGTCTATAGTGGGTTACGGTTCGACACAATCACGACTGCGCGCTCCCTGATCGAACAGGGTAGAATCCCGCCAAACACCTTGTGGACGAACACGCCACACACACGCACAACATATTCTCTGACGCAGGCTCCTGCCGCACCTCAATGGCCAATCCCGCAGAATCCCATCCGCAAAACGACTTCATCAATTCGGCGCGCAAGGAACGTAAGCGCGTTGAAATCTATCTCGTCAACGGCATTCGTCTGACGGGGTGTATCGAGTCGTTCGATCAGTACCTGGTGATGCTGCGCACCCCCGTGGGTCTGCAAGGCATCTACAAGCGCGCGATTTCCATAGATCC